>JALGZU010000092.1 GCA_025774735.1 candidate division LCP-89 bacterium
CCGGATGGTTAAAATACGTGCGAATTCTCTTTGTATCTCAACGATACTTCCCTATAGTGCATATTGGATATTTTGCTATATCGATAAGTGTGGACACGACAGGTCCGCGGGGACACTTTTTTTCTCCGCTTGGGTGGTGGCAACTGCTATTTTGAACTCACCCAGACGACCTGACACGAAATGATTGAGGACCGATGAGCGGGAAGAATATCACCGAAAAAACCGACAGAAAACCGAAGAATACACGGCTCAAAGCGGCCGGGCGTACTTTAAGTAGTAAATCGCCGGTGAAAAAGTCGAATCCCAACCTGGAAAATGACTGGCAGGTCCTGGTCGAAAATAATCCCGACGTACTCATCAAACTGGACCGGCACGGTAAAATCCTCTACATCAACCGAACCTTCTCGGGTCAGTCTACCAGCAAAGTCATAGGAAAATCTATCTTCGACTTCCTCCCTGCTGAAAGTCACAAGAAGGCCAAGGAGTGTTTAGAGCAAGCCCTAAAAACCGGCGAGACGGTTAGTTTCAATACAACAGCGACCGGTCCCGATGGCCGTGAACTCTGGTATTCCGGCCGATTTGGCTTACTTGATAAATCCAAAGGGTATCTCATAGGCACGGCTCGGGTTTCCACCGAAATAAGCGAGCACAACGAAACCAAGATCAGGCTGCAGGAAAGCGAGCAAAAATTCGGGAAGCTCGTTGAAACCCTCGCTGAGGGCGTGGGTCTGGTTGACGCAAAAGAGACTTTCCTCTTCGCCAATCCGGCGGCGGAAAAGATATTCGGTGTTAAACCGGGAAAACTGCTCGGACGCAATTTGAGTGAGTTCCTGGGCCAGGAGAGTAAGAGGATTGTTCGGGAAGAGACCGGGAAGCGCAAAGAGGGTGTCGAGAGCACTTATGAACTAAACATCGAAAGCTCTGACGGTCAAACACGGAATATCTTGGTTGCCGCCTCCCCCAATTTCGATTTTTCGGGCAGATTTATCGGCACATACGCATCCTTCCGGGACGTTACTGAGCAGAATCGAATTCAGGAAAAGATCCAGCATCTCCTGAGAATCGAGCATGCCCTGGCGAAGGCGTCTGCGCTCCTCGTTTCCGCAAAATCTGACAACCTCGACAGAGCCCTCGCTGTCCTCGGTGAAGCCGTCAAGGTTGACCACGCCTACCTCTTTCTGCTCCATGATGATATCGGTCAGATGATCAACACCCACTCATGGTCCGCCGCGGAAAGCGATGGCAAGGAGGATCCTTTCCAGATACTCGACGTGGTGAATGCTCCGTGGTGCATGAGTCAGCTCACCGCAGGGAAAAACCTCGTCATCCCAGATGTCGACCGCCTCCCGAAGGCAGCAGCAAAAGAGCAAGCCTACCTGAAGGAACGCGGGTGCCGGGCGACGCTGGCGGTCCCCATCCATTCGTCCACCCGGCAACTGCTCGGTTTGATCTGCTTCGACGACACGAAGGGGCCGCGCCAATGGGCGGATGAGGATCTAGGGTGTTTGCGGTCAATGGCCGAGAGTCTGGGCAACCATCTCGAACGGGAGCGCACTGAAAAAGACAAGAGACTGCTTACCACTGCAGTTGAACAGACTGTCGATGGACTGCTGGTTACCGACCGGGGAGGCATCATCGAGTATGTCAATCCCGCCTTCGAACAGATCACGGGGTACACCCGCACTGAAGCCATCGGGAATAGCCCCAACATCCTGAAGAGCGGGCTCCATGATGATGGGTTTTACGGCGACCTGTGGGAGACCATTTTGAAGGGCCAGGTCTGGTCCGGTCAGATCACCAATCAGCGCAAAGACGGCCACCTTTACGAAACCTTTACCACCATCTCCCCGGTCAAGGACAGGGACGGGCGGATTACCAATTTCGTGAGCGTGATGCGCGATATCACCGAGCGCCTGCAACTTGAAGCTAAGCTGCGGCAGGCGCAGAAACTCGAATCGATCGGCCAACTGGCGGCCGGTATCGCCCATGAAATTAACACGCCTACTCAGTACGCCCGGGACAACACTTACTTCCTGGAAGATAGCTTCAACGATCTGCGCCGGGTAATTCATGACTATGAGGCCGTCTACGATATGGCTCAACGCGGCGAAATCAATCTGGAACAACTCAAAAAACTCGACGAAACACTGCACCAGGCGGATCTGGAGTACCTGAACGATGAGATCCCCAAAGCCATCATGCAATCCCTTGAGGGATTGGGTCGCATCGCCGAGATCGTTTTGGCTATGAAGGAATTCTCGCATCCCGGCATCGAAGTCAAGACCTCAACCGACCTCAACCGGGCGATTGAGAACACTATCACGGTCACCAAAAACGAGTGGAAGTACGTCGCCGACGTCGTGACAGACCTCGATCCTGACCTTCCGGATGTGCCCTGCTATCCGGGAGAATTTAACCAGGTTATCCTGAATTTGATCATCAACGCGGCCCATGCCATCGAGGACGTCGTCGGGAAGGGATCTGGGCTGAAGGGCACGATCAGGATCAGCACCCGAGTTGATGCAGACTGGGCGGAAATAAATATCAGCGATACCGGAGCAGGAATTCCCAAAGAAATCCGCGAACGGATCTTCGATCCCTTCTTCACATCCAAGGAAGTCGGTAAGGGTACCGGCCAAGGACTGACCATCGCTCACTCGGTCATCGTGGAAAAACATCGCGGATCCATCGATTTCAAGAGTACCGAAGGCAGAGGAACCACCTTCACCATCAGGTTACACATCCCCGAAACTGTTGAAGAGCTGGAGACGGAAGATGAAACGCAACATTCTGTTTGTTGATGACGAACCTAAAGTATTGGATGCCTTTAAAAGAACTCTCAGAAAGTACCAGCGCGAATGGGATATGAGTTTTGCTTCCAGCGCCGATGACGCCCTGGTCCTGCTGGCGGAAAAGAACTTCGATGCAGTGGTGACGGACATCAAAATGCCCGCCAAGAACGGTCTCGAACTCCTCGAAGCGATTAAGAGCAGCAAGCATACCCGCGACGTCGAAGTCATCGTTGTCACCGGACTGGACGAGAACAACCTTAAACACAAGGCATTGGAACTGGGGGCGGCCGACTTATTGAATAAGCCGATACAGAAGGAAGACCTGGTCGCCAGACTGAAAAACGCCCTTCGCCTCAAATCCTACCACGATGACATCCGGGCTCAGCACGAAGAACTGGAACGGCAGCTCTTTCTATCTCAAAAAATGGAGGTCATCGGGCTCCTGGCCGCCGGCGCCATTCATGACCTGAACAACATCCTCAGCTTGATGGTGGGCAGCAGCGAAATCCTCGGCCAGCAACTCAGCGACGATCCCAAGGTAACCAAGAACCTCGATAGAATGCGCACCGGAGGGGTTCGCGCCCAGAATTTGTTGCAGCAGATTCTCTCCTTCGTCCGCAAAACGGAAGAACCTAAAGGGCATTGTAACATAAACCAGGTCATTGAAGAGTGCGTGGATCTGCTTAGACCTTCACTCGGACATCACATCATCCTCTCCTGGAATCGGCCCGAGGAGGATCTGTTCATAGATGCAGATTCGACTCAGCTCTACCAACTCATTTTGAACCTGGGCACCAACGCCGTACAAGCCATGAAGGGACCCGAAACCCTCCTGATGAACGGCGGCGAACTGGGCATTACCCTCCGCACCGCCCGGTCGGCCGATTCCCCGCCTTCAGGCGACAATCCCGTTAATCAGGCCGGCGGAGTCATCCTCGAAGTCAGCGATACCGGCCCCGGAATGGATGAGGAGACGGCACAAGACATCTTTAAACCGATGTTCACCACCAAGAGTGAACAGGGAGGATCCGGCCTGGGACTTTCCGTCGTGAAGAGAATTGTTGAGTACCTTGGAGGGAAGATTAACATTAAGAGCAAACTTGGTGAGGGAACCACCTTCCGAGTCTATCTCCCCGGAGTGAAGACGAGGCCACGTGCTGAGCAGCTCGAAGAGGAAGATGTCCTGGCGGTCTCCTGATAATGCCCGGACAATGACTGTTTACGAGCCAGCCGGTAGTACGAATTTGGCATCGGAGAGCGTGACACGGCTCGATTGACGGATGCTTGTATTTTCGGAGTAGATGGATGAATTATAAAAAGCGTATTCTTTTCGTCGACCAGGAACCCCACGTACTCGAAGCCCTCCAGAGACTGCTTCACCAGATGAAGTCGGAGTGGGATATGGCATTCGCCACCAGCGGACAGGACGCCTCGAAACTACTCGCACAGCAGTCCTTCGATATCATCGTCTCGGATATTGGGATACAGGGCACCGAAGGCGGTGACCTGCTGAGTGAGGTTCAGAGGAAACAGCCCAACATGGTGCGCATTGCTCTATCCGGCCACACCGAAGAGGACGTTATTTTGCAGTCTTCCGGAGTCGTTCACCAGTTCCTCGCCAAACCCTGTGAGGCGGTGACTCTCAAAAGTACCCTCATTCGTGCCTGCACCCTGGGTGATTTCCTGAGAGTGGAACAGTTGCAGGGGCTGATTGCCGAAATGGAATCCCTGCCCAGCTTACCCACCAACCTCCAGGCGATCCTGAACGAATTCGACTCGCCTGATGCCTCCATTAAAAAGATCGAAGGTATCATTACCCAGGATATCGGCATGACGACGAAGGTACTGCAGCTGGTGAACTCCGCCTTCTTCGGATTGCGCCAGCGTATCACCAGCCCCGGCCAGGCAGTCTTCTATCTTGGGTTTGAGACCATCAAATCTCTGACACTCTCCCTCCACGTCTTCTCCCAGTTTAGCGAAGACGAGATGAAGAACTTCTCCTTCAACGCACTCTGGGATCACAGCCTGGCTGTCGGCACCCTGGCAAAAGCCATCGCCCAAACCGAAAAGGCGGACCGGCAAACCGTCGATAACGCCTTCATCGCCGGAATGCTGCACGATGTGGGAAAATTGGTCTGCGCCACGAAACTTACCGACGATTATAACTCTGTGACAACGCTTGCCGCCGAAGAACAGATCCCGGTCCACCTGGCGGAAAGGAAAATTCTGGGCACGACCCACGCCCAGATCGGAGCCTATCTCCTGGGCCTCTGGGGCTTTCCCGATTCGGTGCTCGAAGCGCTGGTCTTTCATCACACTCCGGGGGAAGGCCCCGTGCTCGAGTTCGGACCCTTGACTTCCGTCCATGCCGCCAATGCGCTCACGCACAGTGAAGATGTCGACAGCACCGGAAACTTAATCCATAAAGCCGATGCCGCCTATCTCGAACAATTGAACCGGCATGAACGGCTGCCCGTCTGGGACGAGATCAGGCAGAAGTCTCTTCAGAAGGAATGCGCGTCATAAACGAGTAAGAATTCCGGTAGAGGGAACTTTAAGAGGAACCTCTCCCGTGAAATGCGAGTGTTAGCTGCATCGGCATCTCGCGTTTCCATCGATATCATCAGCAAGAGAAGTATTTAAATATTGGCTTTGAAGAATTTGCCGATTCATTGGGGATCGGCATCTTTTATGGCTGCCAGACTGGATATGGAAGCAGATGCAAACATAGGTGTCTGAATTTCGTACTATAATTTGACAGGACAAGATTGTAAAATAGGGATAGTCTGATCTCCTCCCGGGGAGTGATCCGTGAAACAACTCCGTCGAAATTAAAATAACAATTATAACCATTCTTACTGGGGCTCTTTCGTGAGAAGACCTCTATCAGTTCCCGTTTCTGCGAATTTGGAAAATCGGTCCGGTAGGTCATCACCCGCCTGCATCAGAACGCCGCTTTCATCTCTTACCCTTTTCATCATTCTCTTTGCCCTCGCCTCCTCCGGCGCTTACGGGCAGATCCTCACGCTGGACCCCACCCTGCGTAGGAATATCGACGAAGCGGTCCGCAACAACCCGGATCTGCTGGGTTGGAGCAGCCGTGTCAGTGCCGCCGAACATCGCGTGTCCCGTTTGGGCGCCTGGCCCGATCCTACACTCAAATTCAGCCTGGCCAACCTCCCCACCAACACCTTCGCCTTCGATCAGGAGCCCATGACGGCTGCCTGGATCAGCCTGGAGCAGCGCATCCCCATCGGAGGAAAATCGTCCGCACAAAAAGCTGTCGCCAGCAGCGACGTCGAATCCTATGGTTTCGGGCAGTTGGCAAGCCTCACCGCAGTGGCTGCCGCAATCGCAGGTAGCTGGTATAAACAGGCCTATCTCTCTGAAGCCATCCGCATCCTCACCGCTGAACTTGAGATCATGGATGATTTCATCGCCGTGGCAAGACGCAAGTATGAAACCGGAGGAACCAGCCAGCAGGACGTCCTGCGCGCTCAAACACGGAGATCGCAGCTCGAAGACCGGCTCCTGGATCGGCGGCAGATGTTGCTGACCGAGCGCCGGCGCCTGGCTTTCCTCATGGGTAGAGATCCCGGCGACCCTCCGGAGCCGCCCCACCAGCTCCCCCAAAACTTCGGGGAACTGGACAAAGAAACGCTCCTGAACCAGATGCTCGGGGATAATCCCGCCATCGGCCTGGCCGGAGCGGAGTTCAGCAAAGCCGAGCACATGACCACCCTCGCCGGCCGCTCCTGGTGGCCGGATCTGATGATCGGCGTCGGTTATGGCTTCCGCCAGGATTCTCCCGAAGGCATCGAACGGCCTGACTTCTTCTCCATCACCGCGGGGGTGACCTTGCCGGTTTTCGGACATCTCAAACAGAGTCCCCAGGTCCAGGAAACTCAGGCAGTCCGCAAAGAGATGCTCTATAGACAGCGCTCTACAGAACTCCAGTTGCGCTTTGAAATTGAGAACCTCCTGGATCAGGATACCCGGCTGGCCGCTCAGATTCAGCTTTATGTAGAGGGTATTGAGCCGCAGGCTGAAGCAACCTTTTCCGCCGCAGCCACGGATTACACTGTCGGGCGCGTAGATTTCGAGGCCGTTCTGCTGGCTGAGACCGAGCTCTACTCTGCCCGCCTGGATCGCCTCGCACGCATCCTGGACCGGTTGTCGGTGCGAGTCGGTCTGGCCGCCCTGGTGAACGATCAGGATCTGGTCCCGAACCTCGGTGAGGAAAATTAAATGCAAGCGGATAAACCGATGAAAAAATTCAGCCTTAATGGAGTTCTCGCCGCCCTGTTGTTGGCGAGCATCGTTCTGAATATATACCTGATCGTGGCGGAAACGCCCTCCGAAGATATGGGAGCATCCATGCACGCGGCGGAACAGCTCTACACCTGCGGCATGCATCCTGAAGTCATCCAGGAAGGCCCCGGATCCTGTCCCCTCTGCGGCATGGACCTGACCCCGGTTAAAAGCTCTGCACCCCCGTCAGTGAGCACGCTCTATACCTGCGGCATGCACCCGGAAGTTGTCCAGGAAGGACCCGGTAACTGCCCCCTCTGCGGCATGGATCTGGTCCCCATGCATAAAGAAGGTGCGCAGGCGGGCGCTGTTTCGATTGATCCGGTCACCCTCCAGAACATCGGTGTCACCATGGCGCACGTGGAACGCCGGGACCTCGCCGTCGAAATGCGCTCCAATGGTATCGTGATGGTAGCGGAAGACGCCGAAGTCCGGGTCAACCCCAAAATCTCCGGTTGGATCGAGAAGCTGTACGTTTCTAAGACGGGTGACTTTGTGCGTAAGGACAACCCGCTGCTGGAAATTTACAGCCCCGAACTGGTCGCCGCACAGGAAGAGTATCTGCTGGCTACGCAGAGTTTCCGGACTCTACAGTCGAGCAGCCTGGAAAATGTCAGCGGCGACGCCGAAAAGCTCTTGCATTCGGCCAAACGCAGGCTGGAGCTGTGGGATATTTCGGAAGATCAGATCAACGAGATTCAGAAGACCGGTGCAGTGCAGCGCACTATGATTCTGCGCAGTCCCGCGAGCGGCGTGGTGCTGCATAAAAACGCCGTCGAAGGAGCCGCTGTCAAGGTGGGCCAGGATCTCTTCCGCATCGCCGACCTCGATCCCATCTGGATCGAAGCCCAGATTTACGAACACGAACTGCCCTGGGTGAAATCCGGAGACGACGTGAAGGTGAAATCACCTTATCAACCCGGCAGCGAATACGCAGGGAAAGTCGATTATATCTACCCTTACCTCGACGAAAAATCACGCACGGTCAAGGTCCGCATCGTCCTCCCCAATCCCGGTTTTGACCTGCGCCCCGGCATGTACGTCGACGCCGTGATTCGGACGGAACCTCTTGAAAACATCCTCGCCGTGCCCAAGAACAGCGTCATCCGCAGCGGCAGCAGAGACCTCGTCTTCGTTCTTGTCGGTGAAGGACAGTTCTCGCCCCGTGAAGTCGAATTGGGCGTGGAATCGGATCGGTATTTCGAAGTCCGTAGCGGGCTTCAACCGGGTGAGGCCGTCGTGATTGCCGCTCAGTTCCTGTTGGACAGCGAAGCCTCTCTCCAGGAAGCGATCCAGAGACGATTGGAGCAGCGGGGATCGGCTGCGAAAGCCCCGGCGGAGCTTCAGCATCAACACTAAACCCATGCCTTTGAAGATCCGATGAACCTGATCGAAAGAGTCATAGAATCCTCTGTCCGCAACCGCCTCATGGTGGTTCTGGTTACGGTGGTGGTGGTAGCCATGGGCATCCAGGCCATGCTGACCATACCGGTGGACGCCATCCCGGATCTCTCCGACGTTCAGGTCATCGTCATCGCCGACTATCCCGGCCAGTCTCCCCAGGTGGTCGAAGATCAGGTCATCTATCCGCTGACCACCGCGCTCCTGGCCGTGCCCTACGTCAAGGACGTGCGCGGTTACAGCTTCTTCAATTTCGGCATGGTCTACCTGATCTTCGAAGACGGCACAGACCTATACTGGGCCCGCAGCCGGGTGCTTGAGTATCTGAATCAGGCCGCCGAAAGAATGCCCGCAGGGGTGACGCCCCGGCTTGGTCCGGATGCCACCGGGCTCGGCTGGGTTTTTCAATATACCCTGCAGTCGGACCGGCACAACCTGGCGGAGCTTCGTTCGATCCAGGACTGGTACCTGCGTTACGAGCTGCAGACCGTCCCTGGCGTGGCTGAAGTGGCCTCCGTCGGCGGCTTCGTCAAGCAATACCAGGTCACCGTCGATCCCGACCGGCTGGCTTCCCTGAATATCCCCCTGAAGAATGTAAAAATGGCTCTGCAGGCAGCCAACGTCGACGTGGGCGGACGGCTGATAGAAATGGCCGAAACGGAATACTTCGTGCGCGGGTTGGGCTACCTGCGGGGCAATAACGACAACGCCATCATCGGGCAGATCGAGAA
>JALGZU010000093.1 GCA_025774735.1 candidate division LCP-89 bacterium
CGGTGAACGCCGATTTCAGCCTTCAGGTAGCCGTAAGCGTGGTCACCGTTCACCTCGTACGTTGCCGATTTGATACCCGCCAGTTCGCCCGGCTGCAGATCGATCTCGCTGGCTTTGTAGTGATGGTCTTCGATCCAGCGAAGGTACATGCGCAGCAACATGCCCGCCCAGTCCATCGATTCCGTACCTCCGGCACCGGGGTGGATGACAATCAGTGCGTTCCGGTGATCGTCCTCACCATCCAGCATGTTGCGAAATTCGAGGTCCTCCAGGTCGCGCCCGATCTTCTCGAGCAACTCCTCAGCCTCCTTCAAGGTGGCTTCATCGCCCTCTTCCTGAGCCAGTTCGATCAGGGTCCGGGAGTCTTCCAGAGCCTGGCGGATTTCATCCCAGGTGTCTGTCCAGATTTTTAGCTGGTTGATCTCCTGAAGAGTCCGCTTGGCAGCATCGCCGTCCTCCCAAAAGCCCGGATCGACGGACTTCTTTTCGAGATTGGCGATGGCTGCTTCTTTCTTATCGAGGTCAAAGGTAACCCCGGAGATCGTCCAGACGGGTCTTCAGATTAGCTTCTATTTCCTTTAATTCGTCGTACATGACACCCTCTAGTAATTCTCGGCCAACAGTTCGAAATGAGCCTTCGGATGGGCGCAGGCCGGACACATCTCGGGTGGACTGGTGCCTTCATGGGTATATCCACAGTTCCGGCAGACCCAGGTAACCGGTTCGCTTCGGCTGAAAACCTGCCCCTTGTCGATGTTCGCAGCCAGGGCCAGGTAACGCCGTTCATGTCGCGCTTCAGCCACAGCAACCGCGCGGAAAACGGCTGCGATTTCGTTAAATCCCTCTTTTTCCGCCGTGGCAGCGAACTCGGGATACATCTTGGTATGTTCGTGGTTTTCCCCGGCGGCTGCGGCCTTCAGGTTATCTACGGTATCCCCGATGACTCCTGCCGGGAATGCGGCCGTAATTTCAACATCACCTCCCTCCAGGAATTTGAACAACCGTTTGGCGTGTTCTTTTTCCTGATTGGCGGTTTCCTCGAAGATGGCGGAAATCTGCACGTAACCGTCTTTCTTGGCTTTGGAGGCAAAGTAGGTATAGCGGTTCCTCGCCTGCGATTCGCCGGCGAAAGCTTTAAGAAGGTTTTGTTCTGTTTGAGTGTCCCTCAAACTGTTCATATTGTTTCCCTCTTATTTTTATTTATTAAGTATTTGCTGTCAATTCAAACATTATTAACGGTCGTTGTGACAGGATTAGCCGGGTTCGTTCCTTTCCAAACTTTTCTCGTGCCTCCACTTCTTTCCCATTGTATTGACCTTGTCCCAGTCGATATGCTCTGAATCCATATGCATGTGAAAGACGAACTCTCCTGTGACCACCTTCCAGTAATCCACCGCCAGATAAGGATCGATTTCCAGGTCCGTCACGCCGTACAACTGAGCGATGACGTCCGGTTTCTGTTCTGTTATAGAGTATCCGTAATCCCACTTCATGTGCCCGGGATAGAAGGCGGTGTATTTTTCAGGCCCATCAGGAACTTTAGCCTCCATTCGGGCTATTTTCGCGTCGTTCTTTCCGAGAATGTCGACGCCCGCCCGTTCGGAAAAGTAGGGAATGGCGCCTGCCCAGACCACGGCGATTTTCGCCTCGGAATCGGTGAGGGATTTTAACAGGAGCCCCTGTTCGACCATCTGTCTGTTATTGTTTACGGCCAGGGGAGGTTCGATCAGAAGCCACTCTTCCAGGGTACCATAAGGGCTGTAAACCAGATTTAGTTTCAGCAGTGCAATAAGTAATACGATTATGCTGAACGACCGTACCCAGATCCGAGTGGCCGATCCCGAGCCTTGAAGTTTTCCCAACAACCAGCTCTCCGCTTGCAGGGTCGAACCGCAGAACAGGATGAAGAATAGGGGCATGGCCATGGTGATGTAACGGTTGCTGCACCCCCAGTATTCCCAGGCGTCCCCGCCGACGTATATGCTGTAGCCGATCGCAGCCATAAACAGGCTTATCAACAGTAGTATCTGTTTATCCCTCCGCCAAAACAGCAGCATAAAAGGCAGCAGGAAAAGCGGCAGGCTCACATGCCAGATAAAATCCCAGGTGACTGCCAGCCCCCGCGTCCAGCGTAGAAGCAATGGGTAGCCGGTCATCTTCAGATAATAGGTATTGGGCAAAGCGTCTCCGAAATACCAGAGCCGAAATAGGGTCTGTAGCCCCAGGAACACGACCAGAATTCCAACTCCCCATCGAAGGTGTCGTCGGCAGTTGCGTTTGTCCACAAGCGCCAGAAAGATGGTGATGGTGAGCGCGGGAACGGCCATATCGATGCGGACCAGTGTACTGACGCCCAGGAGAATGTAAAGACCCAGGGACGGTTTACCCTCTCTTAGACAGCGTAAAGCTATCACGACGGCCAGGCCTAGAATCAAGGTCAGCAGGCCTACCTCCATGCCCTGGAGGGTCCAGTTGTTCAGGGGCAGATAAAAGGCGGTCAGAACCACTGCCGATAAGGAGACCAGGGAATTTTTGTCAAAGATCAGGTCGGCAATCCGTTTCACCACGAACAGGTTCACCAGTAGAATCAGCGCCCCGAGGCTTTGAATCATAAGGCTGATCTTGGATGCTGGTGCCGGGATGAGATGGAAAAACGCCATAATGAGCACCCAGAGAGGATTCGTAAAACCCTCTATCGGCTCTACACTGGGATGCCATACCAAACCGCTGCCTTCCGCCAGATTCTTGGCGTACTGCATCGATATCATGGCGTCATCAAAGAGCGAAAAATAGCGTTCGTCCGCGATGACGAAGCTGGTCCTGAGAATAAACAGGGTGACGTATACGCCGAACAAGACAATAATTATAGCGAAAACGGCCTGACGATTCAGGAGTTTTTTCATCAGGGGGTCATTCCAGGTTCGTGCCGATCTCTCTGGTACAGCTAAGGTAGTCTCTGGGCGGATGCAGTTGCGATGATGTGGATCACTGTTCCTTGGAGCCGTAAACGTTCCGGATTTCGCTCCCAGTGTAATAATGCGACAGGATGTCGCGATATTTGAACTTATCCAGGGCCATCACGGCTGCGCCGATCTGGCACATACCCACGCCATGCCCCCAGCCGGCGCCGCGGAACGTGAACGCTAGGGGAGTGCCGATCTCGCCCATCTCAATGTCGATCACGAAGCACCCGCTACGCAGATAGGTGGGTGACAAGGCCCGCCGGATGTTCAGTTCCTTTTTGATGCGGAGATTTTTGCGGCTTCCCAGAACCTCGATCTCGATCAACCGGCCTGAAACACCCCGCTGCAGGAGAATAATGTCATAGAGCGTTCCGATGTCCTCTCCGGTGCGGTTTTTGATGATCTCCTCGAGCTGCTTGCGCGAATAGCTGACCTCCCAGCGGAAATACTTCTTACTGTAGGCAAGAATTTTGGGCAGGTTATCCCGGGACAGGCTGCAGAAAACATTTGGTCGGTCGGCGATCCATTTGCGTACGTCTTTCTCTTTTGAGAGGTTCAATTTGGGGAGGTCTTTCTTGTCGGTATCGGTATCGTAAATACCCTGCAGATAGGGCTCTTCCGGAGGATTCCAGACATTTTGCTTGTGTTCGGTGTGACCACCGCATACAGCAGAGTAAACGGCATCACAGATGCGGTCCTCGTAGTAGAGGATTTCACCGCGCGAGGAGGCGACCGCTTCGTTCGTGCTCTCTGCTTCGTTCGTAGTGCCAGAATACACCTGGCAGTGGACGTTTGCGCAGAAATCGAAGGGATCGTTCGTATGCTTGGTACCGAGCTTGGCCAAAACCTCACTTCTCGCAGCGACTGCTTGCGATTTCAACGCTTCCAGGGGATATCCCGAAGGCATCTCGGCCGGGACGACCCCCTTCAGATACTGATCGATAGGGATTTCAGAGATGGCGCAGAGCTGTGCATCATTTCCTACGCGAACTTCGACGATGCCCTTATAGGTGCGGTCCGCCATGGATTCCCAATTGAATCCCGATCCCACCTTAACCCCGTAAAGTGTGGTCGTGGTCGCATCGGACGCGGGGACAATCCGAAAGCCGTCTTCGATCATCGAGGAATAGTCGTATTCGGCGTCGTAAACCTCGATCTTGCCTGTTGGTTCCTTCACCTTTTCGCGAATGACGCGCGGGGCGTACTCTTCGATGAACTTCTGCATCAACTTCTTCGCTTCAGCTTCGGTTTCGAAGGCTCCGGCCAGGATGCGGTATTTGGTGTTCTCGTTGATCATTTGACCGGCGATCACGAGCTGTCCGCCGAGGCGCTGCATGCGGACTTGGGGATGAAAACGCCTCAGCCGCTCCACGAGTTCGGCTGCTTCCGCTTCTTCGCGACATGCGGTCACCAGAACGCTGTAAATGAAGGTAGCTCCATGGACTTCTTCCAACAGAGACCGCCATTTGAGGTGCGATGTCACCGAGCTGAATATCGGTTCGCCATTTAAATCCGTCAAGTTGAATTCACCGGATACGCGGAAGTCCAACTTCTCATACCCCTCCATAAACCCGATCCTCAGGATGGGTTGGGAAGGGTACTGTTTCAGAACGGTCTTGGGGATGGTTTCTTCCAAGTTATCCATCGAATTGTCTTGCATGAAGTCAGGTTTTTTGTCGGACATGGATGCCTCGCGCTTGATTGAGACACTGCAACTGCCTAACGCCAGAGATAGGGCGACTAATAGTGCTGCTTTTGTTCGGATACCGGACATTCAGAAGCGGCTCGAAGTGAATTATGCCGGATTACACTGTAGAGATTCCAGCAGGTGAATTATCTTGGCGTGCAGATTCGATTAGACAATGATGCAGGTGTGATAACAGGTTGTTGACGATTTTATCGGGAACGCAGAAGGAGACTCGGCCCGGACTGCAGCAGTACCATCGGGGAACCACGTGTTTCTCCTCAACCAGAGACAGTAAGCGGGCGAAGTGCTTGCCGCCCGGTTCCAGACCGGATCCGATTACGGAAATCCGGGCGTAGTTTCTTCGGTAGATGTGGGCTCTCTTTCCCCAATCCGATGCTTCCAGGAGGTGGGTGACGATTCCACCCGGAGCAGTTACTTTTTTGTCCAGTAAAAACAGCGGTCTGGTGGATTCACTGTGCAACCCCTGTATGACCACACCGTCTGCGTGGAGGTCTGTTAAAGCCGCTGCCAGATCGGATTGTTTGCCCAATCGTACAGGCGTCAGGTTGCGGCTGGATACCAACCCGCTAACACCACCGCGGCTGAAATCTCCTTCGGTAACAATGGTGCCGACAGCGCCGGTTACCGAACTGCCCACCGCCACGGGAATGCCGTGCTGGCGCGCCAGCGAAACCGCATCTGCTGCCACCACCTTCGAACCGGTGGCAGAAAAATCCAACATTTGATCATAGTCCACCTGCCCGATGACGTGGGCTTCGGAAACCTCCTGAGGATCCGCCGTAAAGACGCCTTCGACGTCCTTCATGATACGGCATTGAGACGCTCCCAGAGCAGCCGCCAGGGCGACCGCCGTCGTATCCGAGCCGCCCCGTCCCAGGGTGGTGATCTCTTTTTCCACTGAGACTCCCTGGAAACCCGCTATGATCGGAATCTGGTCCCGCTCCAGAACCTGGCGTATGCGGTCGCAGCGGACCTCCACAATTTTCGCCTGAGTGTGGTTCGTGTCGGTGATAATGCCCACCTGTGATCCGGTCAGGGATACCGCCTCGTAGGGTCCTTCTGCGTTGATCGCCATGGCTAACAGAGCGATGGAGATGCGCTCGCCCACCGAGAGAAGCATATCCAGCTCCCTGGCACCCGGCCGCGGGGTGATTTGATTGGCCATCATCATAAATTGGTCAGTCGTCTCACCCATGGCAGATACCACCACTACCGGATCTTCTCCGGAAGCTTTGCAGCGCACCACCTGGCGGGCTACCCCTTGAAGGTCATCGGTGGTGGCGATAGAACTGCCACCGTATTTCAGAACGACGATTGACAGAAGAAACCTCTTTACTAAGCTCACATATCGCAGAGTGGGACATGGGCCTAAATGCCCAGCACTTTACGCATATCGTAGAAACCCGGCTGTTGTTGTACAATGAAATTTATCGCCGCAAAAACGCCTCGCGTAAACGCTTTGCGCGACGTAGCCTGATGCTTCAGCTCAAGCCGTTCGCCAATCCCGGTAAAGTACACGCTGTGCTCACCGGTCACGTCTCCGCCGCGTAGTGAATGATGGGTCACCTTCGCTTCAGAATCCACCAGATGAAGATGTTGTTCGATCATCAGCGCCGTTCCGGAAGGAGCATCACTCTTGGTACGGTGGTGCATCTCCACAATGTCCACGTCGAATCCACCGCCGACCAGTTCTTGAACCTGCTGCGCCAACGCAACCAGGATATTGATACCCAGGGACATGTTGGCTGAGTATAGCAGGGGGATCTCCCCGGCAATTTCCTCCATACTGCCCCGGTGCTCCGGCGTGAATCCTGTGGATCCGACCACCGCCTTAATCTTCTGTTCCGCCGCCTTCTCGAGGTGCGGTAGCACGGAATCTGGGGGAGTGGAAAAATCGACCAGAACGTCACACCCTTCGAGGAAAGTATCGACAGTGTCAGGTTCAATAATGGTTTCGCCGATTTTGGCTCCCAGAAGCCGATGGGCCGGTACTTCGTATGCACGATGGATGGAGACGTCGGGGAAAAGAACCGATTCCGCCAGAATCTCTCTGCCCATCCGGCCGGCGACGCCGCACAGCCCAACCTTGATGGTATCCTGGTTCGTTGCTTTACGAGGAGATGAGTCCATGATCTTTAAGTTCCTGTGAGAGCACCTTCTTATTTGCCTCACTCATCGTTACCAGCGGGAGCCTCACGCCCCCGACCTGGTAGCCCATGTGACGTAGCGCTTCCTTAACGGCAATGGGATTCGTCTCTATGAACAGTGCCTGAAGTAAAGACCACAATTGCAGGTGCACTTGGGTAGCCTGGTCGATCTGTCCTGAGAAGAAGGCTGTCATCACAGCTTTCAACTCAGAGGGAACCACGTTTGCGGCTGCTGAAATGGCGCCCTTGCCGCCGCATGCAAGCGTCGGGAGTATCAGGGAATCGTCGCCGGCGAGGATGGTGATGCGGTCGCCGCAACGGAGAGCCATCTCCGATATCTGATCGAAATTACCTGAGGCTTCTTTGATGGCCACGATGTTCTCATGTCCGCAAAGTCGCTCCAACGTCACCGGCAACAGATTGACAGACGTGCGTCCCGGGATGTTGTAGAGCACCAGCGGCAAGGGGGAGGCATCCGCCACGGTCATGAAATGCCGGTAAAGTCCTTCTTGCGTGGGTTTGTTGTAATAGGGACAGATTACAAGAGCACCACTGGCGCCGAGATCTGCCGCTCGAGCGGTCCGTTCCAGAGTCGCCTTTGTATCGTTCGTCCCTGTACCTGCGATAACGGGTATCCGGCCATTGACCGCCTCGACGCAGGTGGTGATGATCTGATCCCGCTCGGCTGGCAATAACGTTGGGACTTCTCCCGTCGTCCCCAGAGGGACGATGCCGTCGATCCCTTTTCCCATCAGGTCGACGCACAGGCGCCGCAAAACCCCGGTATCGATCCCCTCTTCGGAAAAGGGTGTGACCAGGGCGGGATAAAGCCCCTCAATCGTGATGGTTTCCATATTTTAGAGCTTAAGTTTTTCTCCGGCTCAGCGATGATGATCAGCCGGATTAGTCAAATTGAATCCCTACCCTTCGGGAAGGATCTTACCGGGATTGAATAATCCGTCCGGATCGAACGCAGCCTTAATCTTCCTCATTGTATCGAGTTCCCCCGACTTCATCTGCAAACGCATGTAGTCTCGTTTGACGATACCGATACCGTGTTCACCGGAAAGGGCTCCGCCGAGGCGGACGACTTCGCGAAAAACCTCTTCAATCGCCTGGAAAGCTCGTTTCTTCTGCAGAGTGTCGTAGGTGTCGTACATGACGTTGATATGGATATTTCCGTCACCCGCATGACCGAAACACGGCACCAGGAGGTTGTAACGCTCGGAGAGACGGTGCGCCATTTTCAGCAGATCCGGGATCTTCGATCGGGGGACGGAGACGTCTTCGTTCAGTTTACCCGACGCCAGGCGCGCCAGTGACGGTGAGATGGAGCGGCGCAGAGTCCAGAGTTTTTCGGCCTCTTTACTGTCAGCAGTAGATAGAATTTCGACCGCCTGGCGGTTCTGACAGACCTCTCGAACCTCGGTCATCCTCTTTTGAACGTCCTGCTCGTCACCATCGAGTTCAACAAGGAGAAGGGCTTCGGCGGTGGGTGGGAGGTCGGTACCGGTGAAAGCTGTGACGGCGTCCAGAACCGATTTGTCCATCAGTTCACAAACCGAGGGAAGGATGCCCGCAGCCATGATTTCGGCCACCGAATTGCCGGCCAAATCCATGGAGGGAAAGATGATCCGCAGCGTTCCCCGCGATGCCGGTGCATCGATGAGGCGTAGAGCGATCTTGGTGATGATCCCCAGGGTTCCCTCTGAACCCACCAGGAGAGGTGTCAAATCCCACTCATCAGAGGTGCCGTTAAAGGATCCCGTGCAGCAGATATCAGCCCGCGAATTGACGAATTCCAGGCCCATTACGTAGTGCTTGGTGGTACCATATTTAACGCAGCGCAGTCCTCCGGCATTCTCTGCAACATTGCCCCCGATGCTGCTGATCTTGTGACTCGACGGATCAGGAGGGTAGAATAGCATGTGTTTCGCCGCTTCATCCTGGATGGTCGCTGTGATGACGCCGGGTTCTGTAATCAGTCTTCTGCCGTCGATATCCAGGTCGAGGATGTGATTCATCCGTTCCGTGCAGAGAACCATGCCGCGTTTTAAAGGCACCGATCCTCCGGACATACCGGTGCCGGCACCTCGAGGGGTGACCTTATACCTTTCGTCGATAGCGAACTTGACCGCCGTGACCACGTCTTCAGCCGATTCCGCCAGGACGACGAGTTCGGGGAGGCTGCGTTCAAAGGAGACGTCGTAGGAATAGGCAAGAAGGTCCTCCGGAGATGTGAGAACCTTGTGGTGCCCCAGGGCGCGCTCAAAACTTTTGAGGGGACTGGTGCGAAAAAACATCAGGATGGTGCCCGATTTTTACCGCGGATGGAAAAATAAACCGTGTAATATAATAAAAAATCAGGCGTTAAGCAAGTGAATCTGGTCCGGCATCAAAATATTTTGTGTCTACTTCCCACTTCACAACGGTATAGTCGAACAGAACCGGCTGTTAAGTATTTTAGACCTTTTTGTCGATTTCTTTGTCCGCCAGGGCGATAGATGTCGCCTTTCCGCCTGCACCGATAACAGATTCGAGTAGCAGGACCCCGAGGCAGAAGATTAGTGCGGCTTTCCACAACTCCCTACCATAGCGTGATTGACGCACGGTTTCAGCCAATTTTTCGACGCTGCAAACCGTAACTCCGGCCTCCTCCCACTTCGGGAAGGCATCAGCAGGATTCAGGGCTCTGAGATCCGATTCACCTCCGGGGACGTTCACCGCCACAATCTGAGTTTTCTGACCTGCCTGCAGGCGATAGAATCCCGCTTGTTCGAGAGTCGGTTCGACGAAGACCACATTTTGACCAGCGACTTGTGGAATCCGCTGTTCACTCTGACCGTCCGGAAAGGTGAGAGTCGCCCCGGAAGAGGAGCCCCCAAAAGTTGACAATTCCAGACGGTCTCCGGCATGAAGAGCATGACAACCCTCTTGTGACCCGCCAGCCAACCACAGTACGAACCGGTACATCAGCGGAGCGAAGATGCCTCGTTCAGCCCAATCCGACCACTCCGGCTGTGGTGAAGAAGCGCACAGCAGGACTCGTCCATTTCCGCTCCGGGTCTGTGCGATGAAGGGGGTTCCATCACTGAATTTGATGTCGGAGGCGAGAGGCTCGCCGGTCAGCCGCAGTGCCTGATAGAAACGGGGCGTCGAAGGTTTGCTCTCCGGTTTAAAAATGCCCCGCACCAGCGGCGCTGCCAGATCGAATTCACGCCATCCAAGGAAAAACTGCATATCGCCCGGTTTTCCGATTCGCTCCCCCCATTTTGGAGAACCCAGCTTCTCAAGAAGATTTCGATTGATAGCTCCGACGTCCGTCTGGTTTCCCGGGAGTAAAAGCAGTCCACCCCCGTTGTTTACGAAGTTGATGAGACGAGGGATTTGTGATGGGCTGAAGGCGGGAGGATCGTTGAAGATGATGGCGTCATAATCGGTGATGGAGTGTGTATCCCAGGCATTGCGTTCGGCTTGTGTAAGATTGATCAAGCTGCGATGCCGTGAAGTCGCGCTTAACGACAATTTGAGTTCCCGACTGGCCGTCTCCTCTCCGACCAGCAGGAGCCTCAGGTTCTCGGGTACGTGAAAACAGAAAAAACTGCGACTATCCACGGTTAATGCATCACGTTCTTCAATTTGTACCATGCCCTCTTGAAGACCAGGATCTTCGGGTTTGACCTGATGGCGCTGTTTAAGTTCGGCTCCCGCCGCCAGTGAAATCACGTTCTCTCCGACTCGTGTGCCATTTAAAAAAATGCTGTAGTAGATGTCTTCCCGGTCCGTCGGGCCGAAATTCGAGAAGGTAATCTCTATGTCCACCGGCTGCCCAGGTTCAATGATCTCACTCACGATTCGGCTCTCTGTTACAGCCAGATTGTAAGGGGATTCAGCAGGAACATGGACAAAGTGAGGTATAACTTTTTCAGATGGATCGGGGAGTCTGACCGGGCTGGTGAAATCGCTGATGATGTAGAGTTCAGTGCGAAAATCCTGCGATTTATCCAGGGTGGCGAATGCAGCATTTACGGCAGTGAAGATGTCTCCGCCGCCGTCCCAAGCTTCCAGCCCCTCCGTGGTGCGCAGTAGTGACTCGCCATCCTCCGAAACTGCTGACGCAAATGGCAAATCCCCCTGTCTTGCCAGAATGACGCTGGTGCGGTCGCCCGGCTGCATCAGCGAAATCAGAGTCTTAATGCCTGTTTTTCCCTGTTCGAAGACCGTCCCGACCCGGGTTTTCGCCTGCATGCTGGCGGATCCGTCGAGGACGATTGCCATGCTGGTGCGGCTGCCGGATAGGTTCCCGAATCCCAGCTGTTTCTGTAGAGCAGGTCGGGCGAATGCCAGAACGACTAGCAGTACCGCTGCAGTGCGGAGCAGCAGAAGCAGCCACTGACGCAGTTTGAGCTTGCGCATCTGCTGACGCTGTAGCTTCTTTAAAAAGCGGAGAGTACTGAAATTGATGAGTGGGTAGCGCCGCCGGCTGAAGAGATGGATCAGTATTGGTAGCGCAACAGCAGCTAAACCGGCTAACAGGGCAGAGTTTAAGAAGGTCATTGGGTCGTACTACGATTCCTTGTTTGCGAGCAGCCGTTTTTCAACCAGGCTGACCAGCAGATGTCCGGCTGTGATATGTCCTTCCTGGACGCGCTGGCTGTTGTGGCTGGGGATGCACAGAGAGAGATCCGCCAACTCCCCCAGTTCACGTTTCTGAGATCCCAGAAACGCCACGACTTTCATGCCGCGTTTTTTCGCAGCACGGGCGGCCTCGATCACGTTCGCGGAGCTTCCCGACGTGGAGATGGCAATGAGGATGTCGCCTGCTCGGCCCAGAGCTTCGACCTGCCTCGAGAATACTTGATTGAATCCATAATCATTCGATGCCGCCGTCAAAGTCGAAGTATCCGTGGTCAATGCGATGGCCGGTAGAGCTCCCCGTTCGGTTTCCGACGTCAACCTCACCACGAACTCGGTGGCGATGTGCTGAGAGTCCGCCGCAGATCCGCCGTTTCCACAGATGAGGAGTGCGTTTCCTGCATTCATAGCTGCCGCCACCCAGTCCGATGCTTTGATCAGTTCTGCACTGCAGGAGTCGATCATCGCCAGCTTAGTTTTCGAACTCTCTTCCAGGCTGGCACGGATTAATTCGCCGTCAGTCATATTCGAACCATTCCCTTAAGGATAAGGTCGCTGATTTTTCATTTGAACGCCTGAGTCCCCCAAACGATCCCGAAAAGCGATAACCTGACAGGGATAACGATGATAGAAGGCAGACATCAGAGTGCCTCATTTGTGAGGCATGCTGGTGCAGTAGGGCAACGAATTTTAGAAATTTACTGTATTTTAGAGCCTCTGTAAAGCAGAACGAAAATGGCACAGTGATTGCCTTATTGGGGATTGACCCGCAACATCGGGCTACCAAGAAATCAACATCAACATAGAAAGTGGGATCAAGAAAATGAAAAAGACTCTAATATTTGCTCTTCTGATTACAGCGGCAGCTTTTAACGTGCAAGCCGCAGATATCTGGGTGGACATTAGCGACTATGCCTATTCGCCACCCCATCTGTATCTCCCCGTCGGATCAACGGTCATCTGGACCAACTACGACGAGGCCGGCCACACCGTCACCTCGAGCGCCAACCAGTTTGACTCAGGCCTCCTCGCTCAGGGCCAGACCTGGAGCTATACGTTCAATTCCGTCGGCGACTTCGACTACTACTGCACTCCCCATCCCTGGATGATTGCAGAAGTACACGTACGTACCTTGAACGACCTGAACCTGCTGTTGACGATAGAGCCGGTAGGCGGCCCGGTGGTTATCCCCTCCGGTGGTGCGCCGTTTGAGTACACGGCGACCGGAACAAACCAGACAACCGTTCCCTATCCGTTCAATTACTGGGTTAAGATTTATCTTCCCAACAATACCCCGTATCCGGCGGTTGGACCTCTCAGCTTTACCCTTCCTGCGGGTAGAACCGCTAGTGCTAACCTGTCGCAGAACGTGCCTCCGATAGCACCTCCGGGAACCTATCGCTACGTGGCCTATCTGGGTAACTATCCCGAATTCGTACATGCCTGGAGTTCATTCGAGTTCAGTAAGTCCGCATCGGACGGTCTGGATTTGGGTGAGTGGGAACTTTCGATAACTGATCCGTGGTGTGAAGGTTGTGAGAATGTCTCAGAGACGGTGACGAACCGGCCTTCCGTCGAGGGGATAAGCATTAAGAATTCACCCGAACCGTTCAATCCCAGCACCATGATTAATTACGCGATACCGGAGAACGGCCAGGTTCACCTGGATGTCTTCAACGTCCAGGGAGCCCGTGTCGCCACCCTGGTGGATGGCTACAGGAATGCCGGTCAGCACCAGGTAACCTTCGAAGCTGGCCATCTTCCATCGGGAATGTACCTCTATCGCCTCAACGTCAACGGCGAAGCTGTTACCGGCAAGATGATGTTAGTGAAATAGATAGATATCATAATTGACGAGGTCAGAGACGACCTCTTAAAGGGAAGTTCAAGACAGAGGGGCGGCCTGGCAGGTCGCCCCTTCTATGATTCCTGCCCCTGAAGTACAAAAGGCCGCATGTGCGGCCTTTTTTTGTTGACTGATGCGAGGCGTCTATCTTATCAGCACCATCTTAATCACCTGCGGAGCGGATTCTCCCGCGATCAGGCGGGCGAAATAGACTCCGGCAGGATGCTGCGCGCCCGACCAGATGACGGAGTACGATCCCGCGCCCTCGAAGCGATCCACCAGCGAGGCGACTTTGCGGCCCTGCAGGTCGAAAACGGCCAGTTCGACGCTGGTGTATTCTGCGACGTCATATCGCAGGGTGGTTTCCGGATTGAAGGGGTTGGGGTAACATTCAGCCAGCCGGTGCTGCGAAGGTGATCCTTCCAGAGTGGTTGCCTGACTTTCCTCTTCCCATCCGGAAAACGCCCAGGTGCCGCCTGCCGGGGCTCCATCCGGCATCGGCTTGATGATCAGAAACTCGTCTGAATCCACCACAGTACCTGGAAAGTAGCCGGCATTCAGGCGGAAGGTGTGATTGCCCGCCGGTGTGTGCGGCGGGACGTACTGCGTCAGATCCCGGTAGATCGAGTCTCCCGGAGCGAGGCTGAGGTTCTGGCGCAGAATGATGGGCGAAATGGTGGGACCCGACTGGAGTTCCACTTCGGTCCAGGCGTCGAAAATGGCAGTCGAAGCGCCGACGTTCGTGATAATCACCGTGTAATCGAACCAGCCGCCGCCTACCGGGATGACCACCGGCGTACTCTCGGGGATCATAGTGACCGCCAGTTCTGGCGGTGGACCCATCGGGGCGACGTAGCCGTAGTAATAAATGTCGTTGTCCTGATAGGCGAGCTCTTCCTGAAAGACCAGGCTGCCGTTGCCCTGAGGATCCATGACCAACGAGGGGTAATACTTGTTGGTCTGCAGGAGGCTCTGCGCAATCCAAGAGCCGCTCTGGTTGGTCGTGTAGAGGATATTGCCGGTGTAGAAGTTGCCGGAGGTTTCCATGTAAACGACGTGGGCAGTGCCGTCATCTTCGACGGCCATTTTGACGTCTCCTCCGCTGGTGGTTCCGGTCGCCTCAACCGGGGACGCCCAGGTCGTCGATCCGGCCGGTTTGGAGGTGTAGTAGACGTCGTTGGGGAACATGAAACCCATGTTGCCGTGAAACGCCAAATGCAGATCATCGTTGGGTGTGGGTTTGATCGAGGAAGAGTAGCACTGGTAGCCTGCCATGTTGATGGTCTGGATGCTCCAGGTCGTTCCTCCGAACCACCACGGTAACTGATGGCCACGCTACCATCGGAGCGGACGCAAATGTCGGGTGAGGCTCCGCTGCCGAAACCGCCCAGTTGAGAGTCTTCGATAATCTGGAAGTAAAAGTTGTTGGTGCCCGGACCGTCCCAGTAACCGTAGCCTATCTTGAATTCACCCAAATGTTCTATGATGACGGCGATGTGAGCGTATCCGTCAGCATCCACGGCGACGCAGGGATCGAAGAGTGGCTCCGCATAAGGTATCGACAGGTCATAATAGACCCAGTTGCAGTCGTTGGCCAACCCAAGTTTCAGCAGGCCGTTTTCGAGGTAGACCAGGTAAGCCGTTCCGGAGGCCTTGTGAACATCCAGGTAGGGAGTCAGCAGAGAGGCGCCGGGATCACCCACGGGAACGGGATCGATCCAACTACCGCCGAGCAGCTTTTGGGTATAGTAGAAGTCGTGGTCTCCTCCGGTTATCCGGTCGAAGACGATGTGCAGGGTGCCCTGGTCGTCTATGGCGACGGCGCTGTGTCCCAGTTCGTCGTTGGTGGCGCCGGTGATGACCGGTTCCAGAACTGCCGATCCCCATTGGGCTGATGCCGTCGCAGCGAAGCACACTACGACAGCCAGAATCAAAATCTTGCAAGCCTTGGGCATAAAGCCTCCTTGGATTATCAACCTTGGTCTATATTTATTCGTTCGTTTCAGTTTCAGGGTGAGTTCGGCTGAACAATAATATAATCAATTTTCAGCCTGGATCCAAGTCGAAAATGTTCTCTGCGGATTTTTCTTGAGATAACGGAAGTCGGCTCTCTGGGAGCTAAAATTGCCTCAGTTCCCAGCCGCTTTTCAACTGAGGTGCTTCCCGGATCTGCCAGAGTGTGCCGTCCTCCGCTTCAACGATGAAGATCCTGTGGTAGCCTCCTTCGGGAAGATTGCAGCCGAGTTTGTATTCCCGAATCACCCTCGACACGGCCAGGCGGCGCTCGCCGATCAAAATTGACCTCGGCGTCTCGTCGACGTGCCTCCCGGAATAGAATTCGACTGTCGCGGTGGTATCGGCCACGGGGCACCTGCAAATGCTGAGAATATCGGTTGATGTTATAATATAGTGTTGAAAATGGTGAATATCAAGTCTAATTTTTTGCGTGAAGAAATTTTGCTGCGAAATTAATTTAGCTTGACAAAGATACATTCATTTAGTATATTTAATAATAAGTTCACCCGCATATCTCCTTTTTAGAATTCGCTACTATTAACGACTTTGTGGAGGTACTCATGAATAACTCGCTAAAGTTCCTTCCAGAATGTATAGTCATTTTACTGCTTTTGTCCCCCGCTCACTCAACTCACGTTGAAGCTCAGGTCGTTGAGGAGTGGGTGGCACGGTACAGCGGAGTGGGAGATGACCAGGATGTCTCTTACGATGTTGCTGTGGACCAAAATGGAAATGTATATGTCACGGGATTTAGTTTCGGAGGCCCCACGCTTGAAGACTACGTAACAATTAAATATAACGCTGAGGGTACAGAGCTTTGGCGGTTGAGGTATAATGGTCCTGGGAATGGGGGAGACTGGGCAAACGCAATAACTTTGGATGCCGACGCGAATGCCTATGTCACAGGAATGAGTTACGGTGATGGCTGGACAGGATATGACTATGCCACAATCAAATATAGTACAGATGGAGTGGAGCAGTGGGTAGCGAGATATAACGGAACAGGAAGTTCGTGGGATGATGGTAGTGACCTTGTAGTTGACATTGACGGGAATATCTTTGTAACAGGACACAGTAGCGGTATTGGGACTAACTTAGACGTCGGAACCGTGAAATATAACTCCGAAGGTGTGCTGCAGTGGGAGGCAAGATACACGTCACCCGGAGATCAAATTGAAGGCGGCAAACGAATACTCCTGGATCCTAACGGGAACGTCATTGTCATAGGGTATGAGAACAGCCAACTGAATACAGACTGGGTCACCCTTAAATATAACTCCGACGGGGAAGAGCAATGGGGCGCCGTCTATAACGGTCCGGGAGATTCAAATGACACAATCATGGGGCTGGCTCTCGATGCAGATGGGAATGTGTACGTTACGGGGGGCGCTACAATGATTGGAGGGTTTACCGATTATGTCACCATTAAGTATAATCCCGATGGCATAGTACAGTGGATGGCCACTTATGATGGTTTGATGACGAGCCTTGATCGCGCTTCAAGTGTTGCCGTCAGCTCTGGCGGGAATGTATTTATCACGGGTCAGAGTCGTGGAATCAGGACAGATGATGACTTTGCTACTATAAAATACAATTCTTACGGAGAAGAACTGTGGGTGGCACGATATGATGGCCCGGGGCATGACGTTGAGTCTGCTCCTGATATCGTCATAGATACAGACGAGAACGTATATATCAGTGGTCCAAGCAGGGGAGCTTTGTTGTATTATGACTATGCAACAATCAAATATAACAGAGACGGCGTTGAGCAATGGGTAGTGAGATATGATGGCCCGGCGGGTGAAGAGGACCAACAATGGGCGATGGCCATTGATGAAAATAGGAATGTGTACGTCACGGGTGAAAGCAATGGGATCGGCACGTTCAGGGATTACGCCACCATTAAGTACGGCCAGGTCGATGCGGAAGTCGAGGTGACATTAACTCCTTATGGAGCTCCCATTCAGATCCCGGCGGCGGGGGGTAGTTTCAGCTTCAATGTTGAGGTTGTCAACCGCAGTACCAACCAAGTAAACTCTGAGATCTGGTTCGATGTGACCTTGCCCTATTCGACCATTCCTGTAACGATCATAGGACCGGTGACTCTGAATCTACTGGCCGGATTCATAGGAGACCATGACTGCCTACAGGAAGTCCCGGGTGGAGCTCCTGCAGGATTATACCGTTTTTATGGCCGCATGGGCGTTTACCCAGATGCGATTTGGAGTCACGATGAATTCACCTTTGAAAAACTCACTACAGGCGATGGGGAGAAGGTTCAAGAGTGGGCTTTTCAGGGCAATGTCTTCGATGAGCTCTTCTCGTTTTGTAGTGAAAGTGCGGTACGACCGACAGAGTTCTGTCTCGTAAGGGCTTATCCCAATCCGTTTAATGCGAGTACGACGTTTCGCCTGGAACTGACAGAGGCGGGTAGTGTTACATTAGAGGTGTTTGACGTCGGTGGGCGACTCTGGGGATCACCACTGCAAGGTCGCTGGCTGCAAACCGGCGTGCATGAGATACCGTTCGGCGGTTCGGATCTGCCATCGGGGATTTACATCTACCGGTTCAGAATGGAGGATTCTGAGGTAGGGGGAAAGGTCGTATTGTTGAAGTGATAAAACATCCTGCCTCGAACTTGGGCGATCCGAATGCCATCAGTGGCGGGGTCACCGATCAAAATCGACCTCGGCGTCTCATCCACGCTGATCCCGGAATAGAACTCGACTGTCCTAGTGGAGTCGGCCACGGGGCACCTGCATATACTGAGAATATCAGTTACTGTTATAATATAGTACTGAAACCGGTCTAATTCAAGTCTAATTTTCTGCGTCAGGAGTTTTCCGACGCAAAAAATTGCGCTTGACAAGAGGGTATCCGCTTTTTATATTGGCAATTACCGTCCTTCACCTCACTCCAAAGTTTCGTCATTCCGTCATTTTTAGTGGAGGTTATGATGAAGAACTCTCCGATTTTCTTAATCAGGTGTGCAGTACTTTTGCTCCTCTCCGCTCTCTGTTTATCGATTCCGGTCGATGCACAGGTCGTTGAAGAATGGGTGGCGAGGTATAGCGGACCGGGGGATTTTCACGATGCCGGTTTTGCGGTGGCGGTAGATTCCGATGGTTATGTTTACGTCACGGGCCGCCTGTGGTCTCCGATCAGCGATGATTGGATAACGATCAAATACGATCCCGACGGCATCGAACAGTGGTCCTCGATCTATGATGGTCCGGATCATGGCATCGATTTACCCTGGGGAATACTTGTGGATAATGGAGGCAGCGTTTACGTTACAGGGGAAAGCTATGCGTACGGCGCCTGGAAGGATATTGTTACGATCAAATACACTCCGGACGGCATCGAACAGTGGGTGGCTCGGTATGACGGTCCTGCGGGAAATTTGGATATTCCGCTTGACATGGTTATAGATGCGGATGGGAATGTGTACGTAATTGGTGAGAGCGCAGGGAATGGCACTTCGTTGGATATGGTCACCATTAAGTACGATACGAATGGTAACGAACAGTGGATCGTGCGTTGGACGTCACCCGGTGAGCAAATGGACGGCGGCTTTCGCATTGAAACAGACGTCAATGGAGACGTGATCGTTTTAGTTGGCGCACGAAATCCGGCAAACCGGGACTTCGTGACGATCAAGTACGCTCCTGACGGCGTGGAATTATGGTCGGCGACCCATAACGGATTGGCAGATGCGGAGGATACGCCCTGGGGATTGGCTCTGGATGGTGATGGAAATATCTACGTCACAGGAAGTGGCACGCAGTATATACCTTATTCCGATTTCGTTACGATCAAATATACTCCTGACGGCATCGAACAGTGGGTGGCCTATTATGACGGACCGATGTATAATCATGATCGAGCTCGAGACATTGCAGTCAGTGCCAACGGGAATGTGTTTGTGACAGGCTACAGTGCGGGCTTCATGAGTGGCTGGGATTATGCCACTATAAAATACAATTCCGATGGCGAGGAACAATGGGTGGCGCGATATGACGGTCCGGCGCACATCACCGATTTTGCCTATAATATCGCCATCGACCAGGATGAAAATGTCTATGTCAGCGGAGAGAGCACAGCGGCTTTATCCAACGATGATTACTGCACGATTAAATACAGTACCAGTGGTGATGAGGAGTGGATAGCGCGGTACAACGGCCCGGCAAATGCAGAGGACAAAGCCTGGGCGATGACTTCGGATGTGGACGGCAACGTTTACGTAACGGGTGAGAGCAGCGGCATCTGGACGTTCAAGGACTTTGCCACAATCAAGTACAGCCAGATGGATGCGGACGTGGAGGCGGCGCTGACGCCTTACGGGGCGCCGATTCAGATCCCGGCGGCAGGGGGGACGTTCGAGTACAACCTTGAGATCGAGAACCTGGCGGCGGACACGGTGGGCATCGAGGTATGGTGTGACGTGGAAGTTCCTTTTGGGAATATTCCGGTTATAGCCTTGGGGCCGGTGAGTGTCGAGTTGCCGGGAGGATTTGTCGGATCGGTTGACCGTACGGCTGAGGTGCCGGGGCGGGCTCCGTTCGGGACATATACTGTCAACGCTTACGTGGGATCGTATCCCAACATCATCTGGGACCGGGACAGCTTTACGTTTGAGAAGCTGATGACGGGGGATGGAGTGGACGTGGGTGATTGGGCTTTTGGCGGGGGTGCGTTTGAGGAATTAACAGGCAAGGGTAAGGAAAACCTCGCCCCTACAGAATTCGACGTGGTCAGCGCTTATCCGAATCCGTTCAATGCGATAACGGTTATCAGCTATCAGCTATCAGCAGTCAGTTTCGTAAACCTGGCGGTTTATGATGTTTCGGGACGCAGGATTGCGGAATTGGTGAACGGCTGGCGGGATGCAGGGATGCACGATGTGACGTTCGATGGTTCGGATCTGGCATCGGGGATTTATATCTACCGGCTCAGAATGGAGGGTTCTGAGGTAGGGGGGAAGGTAGTATTGTTGAAGTGATTAAACATTCCCCCTCGAACTTGGGCGATCCAAATGCCATCAGTGGCGGGATCGCCCTATATACTTATGGCAAAAAAACAAATTTCACGCGTGTGATGGTTATCGCTTGACTCTGTATTAGAAATTTCGTATATTGTATAATGCATAAAACTATACAACTTTGCGTCATAGTCAACTATAGAAGGAGGTGCCATGAGACGCTTCATAGGACTGTTTTTGATTGCCGTGTTCACGTTGTCGCTGTGCGCGACCGGGCTTTTCGCCCGTGAAGCACCGTACATGCTGGTGCGCGTAGACGTCTCACCCGATGTCAAGATCGTGCCGCTGCTTGAACTCGGTCTGGACATCGTGGACGGAATAAAGGATCAGTATGTCGACGTCGTTTGTCACCCGGACGACCTGGCTCGCATCCGCGCGCTGGGATATCGCGCCGACGTGCGGATCGTCGATATGGAGAAGCATTATGCGGCTTTATCCCCCACGGACGACATGGGCGGCTATCGTACCTTTACTGAAGTTGTTGTAGCCATGGATTCAATCCACACACTTTATCCCGATATCACTACTGAAGTATTCTCTATCGGTCAATCCATAGAGGGTCGGGAATTGTGGGCTATGAAGGTTTCCGACAACCCCGAAATCGACGAAGACGAAGCCGAAATCTTATTTAACGGATTGACTCACGCCCGCGAACCGATGGGAATGACCATCTGCATGGCTTTGCTCGACTCGCTGACCCGCAACTACGGCAGCGATCCTTTCATCACCGATATGGTGGACAACCGCGAGATCTACTTCTTGCCGGTTGTGAATCCGGACGGGTATGTGTACAACGAGATGACCAGCCCCTCGGGGGGCGGCATGTGGCGCAAGAACCGCCGCGACAACGGCGGCAGCTTCGGCGTGGATCTGAACCGTAACTACGGCTTCAACTGGGGGTACAACAACATCGGCTCGTCGGGAACTCCAAGTTCCACCACCTATCGTGGCACAGCACCTTTTTCCGAACCTGAAACCGAAGCCGTACGGCAGTTCTGCAACACACGCCAGTTCGCCCTGGCTCAGAATTTCCATGCTCATGGGGATCAGATGCTCTACTCCTGGTCGATTCCCGATCCGCCCTGGGGTTTAACGCCTGACAATGAGACCTTCCAGGCGCTTTCCTCGACCATGCAGCAATGGACCGGTTATGTTTACGGCACCGTCTGGGAGGTTCTGTACGAAGTCAACGGCGACGCCAACGATTGGATGTACGGCGAGCAGGTGGAAAAACCCAAGACCCTGTCCTGGGTGTTCGAGGTGGGCCCCAGCTTCTGGCCCCCGCCCAGTTCCATTCCTGGTGTCGTTGGCGAAAACCTCGATCCCGCTTACTTCATGATACAACAGGCCGAGAATTACATGCCCACGCCGGTGAACCTGGCCTATCTGGGCGGCATCATCGATGATTCCGCAGGCAACGGCAACGGCGGGTTGGATCCCGGCGAAGCGATCATCTTTACGCCCACGCTGCGGAACAACGGCTGGGAAGCAGGCACGGGTATTTCAGCCGAGCTGGTCTGCTCGGATCCCTACATCGCTATCACCAGCAGCAATTCGACCTACCCGAACCTGAATCCACATACCTCAGGAGCGGCGAACACACCCTACACGTTCGATGTCTCGTCGAGTTGTCCACTGGAACACATGGTTCAATTCGGGCTGATCTGGACCTGCAACGAGGGCTATTCGGATACGGCTCAGTTCAGCTTGATCGTCGGCGATCCGCTGTTCCAGCCGATGGGACCTGACGGCTACGGCTACATGGCTTATGACAACTACGACGAAGCCGGTCCCGCATTTAACTGGATCGAGATCGATCCAGCCTGGGGTGGTTCGGGCACGTTGATCAACTATACGCAGGACGATGAGACCTTCACCTTCCCGCTGCCCTTCACTTTTCAGTATTACGGAGAGACCTACAACGAGATCTCCGGCAATGGTTGGATCGCCATGGGGACAACCACTGATACGGACTACTCGAACTCGGTCATTCCGGACGACGATGGTCCTCCGGCTATGATCGCACCCTTCTGGGAAGATCTCTCTCCCCAGGACGTCGGTCATGTGGCGTATTATTACGATGCCGCTAACAACTACTTCGTGGTGGAGTTCGATAGCGTGAGACAGTACCTGCCCACGAGCGCCCTGGAGACCTTTGAAGTGATCCTGTACGACCCGGCGCACTATCCTACTACCACCGGTGACGGCCAGATCCTGTTCCAGTACAACCAGATTTCAGACCCGTCAGCGAACACCATCGGGATCGAGAATCCGGCTGAAACCACCGGTCTGCAGCTGCTCTACAACGGTGACCTGGATAGCCACGTGCCCTGGCCGGAACCGGGCGTGGCGATTCTCTTCACCACGCCGACATCCACCCCGGACCTGACGGTGACCCTGACGCCATCCGGCACGCCGATTCAGATTCCAGCGACGGGCGGCAGCTTCGATTTTAACATCGAAGTGGCCAACAACGAACCGGGAGCGCAGCCGTTCACGGTTTGGTGCGATATCACCCTTCCGACAGGCGGAACTTTTGGACCCGTCATCGGCCCGGTGGACCTGACTCTGGCCGGTGGGGGATCCATCGAACGGGACCGCACCCAGGAAGTTCCCGCCGGCGCACCCTCAGGCGTCTATGCCTACAACGCCTATGCCGGAATCTACCCTGACCTGGTCTGGGCGAACGACAGCTTCGATTTCGAGAAGCTGACCACCGGCGACGGCGAATCGGTT
>JALGZU010000536.1 GCA_025774735.1 candidate division LCP-89 bacterium
ATCCAGGATCACCGCATCATCGCCCAGCTCTCTTTTCACCTGCGCCAGGCAGTCGTTCATGCTGGCGCCGACGAACTTCTTGATCTTCATAGGCCTATGAAACTGGCTCCGAGTAATAGGTTGTGGTTGTGCGTTCACGGGTAACTCCGATAAAATCTGCAGTAATCCGGGTCGCGGCCGACGGCTCAGACCCGCTCTTTATAAATTCGTTCTGTTCTTTCAAACGACTGTGTCTCATTTCGAAATCCATCAGCCAACCCTCTGTCTCCCCCTGTCATCAGGCAGCGTGCATTTCCGCTGGTTTCGCATCCGTCGTCATCATCCCCACCGACTCGACCTCAGCATTGACCAGGAGTTCACCGTAACTGATTACCGCTAGCTGGGGCAGAATCGGTTCAACCAACCGTCTCAGCGTAGCTCGCACCGTCGGCGAACAGACCAGCACTGGAATCCGACCCTGGCCTTGCATGTCCTGGACGTGCTGGTTGAGTTGCACATAAATCTGGTTCAGCACGTGTGGGGGTAGGGCCAGAGCAAAACTCTTGTTCCCCTGCTGACGGCCGGTTTCGTCAGTGATCATCTTTTCGAGAGCCGGATCCACGGTGAGAGCGTAGATTTTACCGTCCGAATCCTGATACTTGTGGGTGATGGTGGGCGAGAGGGCATAGCGCACATATTCCGTCAATATATCAGGATCCTTCGTCAGTGAAGCGTAATCCGCCAGCGTCTCCAGAACAGTTCCCAGATCGCGGATCGGAATACCCTCTTTCAGCAGCTTCTGCAGGACCTTGTGGACGCCGCCGTAGGTCATCTGGTTGGGGATCAGCTCCTCGACGACCGTGGCGTTTCTCTTTTTGAAGTTTTCAATCAGCGACTTTGTGTCTTCACGGCTTAAAATCTTGTAGGCGTTCTGCTTGAGAACCTCGACCAGGTGCGTCGAAAGCACGGCAGCGGGTTCGACGACCGTGTAGCCCATCTCTTCGGCGCTGCTTTTCTGGCTCATCTGCACCCAGACGGCGGGGAGTCCGTAGGTCGGTTCTCGAGTTTCGACGCCGGATATCTTACCCTTGGCGGTGCCGGGATTCAAGGCCAGGAACTGGCCCATATGTAGTTCACCCGAGGCTGCTTCGTTGCCGTGGATTTTTATCACGTACTGCTGAGGTTTCAACTGGATATTATCGCGAATCCGGATCGGCGGGATGATGATGCCCAGCGAGAGTGCCTGCTGCTTGCGGATCAGGGTGATGCGCGAGAGCAGATCGCCGTCCTGTTCGTTGTCAACCAGGGGAATCAGCCCGTAACCGATTTCGAGTTCGAGAGGATCCACGGTCAGGTAGTCCTCGATACGTTCGGGTTCCTTCCTGGCGGATGATTTAGCCGCCTGGCTGCGATTCTCCTTTTCCAGATCCCTCTCCGAGTTGCGGAGTCTATAGGCCATGTAGCCCGCACTACCGGCCAGCACCAGGAAGGGGACCGTTGGAAGCCCTGGGACGAGAGCGAAGAAGGCCAGCACGCCGCTGGCGATGAAGAGGGGGCGCGGTTGCTGAAGAAGCTGCGAGGTGAGATCTGCTCCCAGGTTGGATTCCGAAGCGGCGCGGGATACGATGATGCCGGCGGACGTGGAGATGATCAACGCGGGGATCTGAGCGACCAGGCCGTCACCGACGGTCAGGATCGTATAGGTGGACATGGCTTCATCCGCGTTCATCTTCATCTGCAGCATCCCGATGATCAGCCCGCCGATAATGTTGATTCCGGTGATCAGCAGGCCCGCCATGGCGTCGCCCCGCACGAACTTGGAGGCACCGTCCATGGCGCCGTAAAAATCCGCTTCCCGGCTGATGGCTTCGCGCCGACTGCTGGCCTCCTCCTCGTCGATGAGGCCGTTGTTCAGATCCGCATCGATGGCCATCTGCTTGCCGGGCATGGCGTCCAGGGTAAAGCGCGCCGCCACTTCCGCGATGCGCCCCGATCCCTTCGTGATGACGATGAAGTTGATCAGGACGAGGATCAGGAAGATTACCACGCCGACGACGTAATTGCCCGCCACCACGTAACTCCCAAAAGCCTGAATAATCGTGCCCGCATAAGCTTCGCCCAGAATCAGTCGGGTCGAAGCCACGTTCAAAGAGAGCCTGAAAAGGGTCACCACCAGCAGCAGTCCCGGGAAGACAGAGAACGCCAGAACTTGTTCGGTGTACATCGCCACCATCAGGATGACCACGGCGAGTGTGATGTTCAGGGCGAGCAGCAGATCCAGCAGAAAGGTGGGGATGGGAATGATCATGACGATCAAAATCCCGATCACCCCCAGCGCCAGCAGGACGTCGCTGCGGCCCGCCATACTC
>JALGZU010000537.1 GCA_025774735.1 candidate division LCP-89 bacterium
CAATTTTTCCAATTTCTATCTTACCTTAAGGATGCGGGATGCGGACGCTCGCTCATTTCATTCCCTCGCTTGCGGGTTTCGAGTTGATGACAAACGTCTAATAATTACTCGCATCCCACAAGGTGGCGTAAGCCACCGTCCGCATCCTATATCCTATGAAAGGATTTAATTCGTTAATTCGTTCGATTCGTTTAATTCGTTGTAAAAAAAGACCCATGAGACCATTCAGGCTGAAATCTCGAATGCCAGATCCTAATGAACAAGAAAAATAATATGGCCAAATCCAAAATAACCTATATTATCATTCGGTAATTGACAAAAATTAGCACAAGTAGACAAAAACCTTTATAACCCAATGCGTTTATTTTTCGGGATATCATATATAGCTAGAATTAACCAGTTGGTGCCGATGCATATATTCAAATTTACCAAATTACTGTCAATACTCACCATTATTATCTTGCTCGATCTCACGATCATCAGCCTGGATACCGGCGCTGATAACGATATTCATACCCATCTTGATCTCATTGACGACAGCATAATACCTGGATCTACAACCGGCTCTGGGCCGATCTATGACGGCGGCCCGCAGATAATGCTCCAGAACCGCATCTTCGACCCGCTGCTGCAGGAGCCGTTACCACTTTTCTACACCAATTCCGACCTTTTCTATACCGAGCCGAACGAATACAGACTGATACAATTCTCCGGCCCCATCCTGCCCGAATGGAAGGAGCAGATGGAGGTGAACGGGGTCAAGCTGATTTCGTACGTACCCGATTACGCTTTCATTGCCAGGGTGCCTTCGGATCCGGATCTTGAAACCGCTGACCTTTCGGGCGTGCGCTGGGTTGGTGCCTATCACCCGTACTACAAGCTCCAGGGTCAGATACTTGATGCCTTTGCTTCGATCCCGAAGAGCGAGATCGATGATATCAATGTGAGGTCGGGATACACCATCTCACCCATCGAGAATTCAGACAGTGTGATGAAGCACTTAAAAGTGGATCTTGTCAAGCTGGGTGTAGACATACAGACAACAGATTTCGACGAGGCATTGAGGGCAGGCATTGCAGAAGTAGAACTGACGCCTTCACAGCTTCTTTCGGTTTCGAGGATGCCCGAAGTCGGCTGGATCCAGCCGGCACACGAGTTCGTGCCGCACAACTTCAAGGATTCGAAGATCGTGGATGCGCGTCAGGAAGCCGACGGGCCGTTTGAGAACGACGGCACGGCACTCTGGAGCTACGACCCTGCAACAGATAAGTTCTACGGTTACACCGGCTCCGGTGTTTCCATCGCTGTGGTCGATACCGGTGTTGACGGTACCCATCCAATGTTCGACGGCCGTAAAGCAACGTTCTTCGCCTACAACTGGGCGGGTCAATGGCAGGATGTAAGCAGCCATGGCACCCACGTTGCCGGAACTGCCCTTGGCAACGGCAGGTGGCGTCCTAACGATCCATCACCCGGCACACGCGGTAAATATGCAGGCATCGCACCTAACGCCAGTCTCATAGGCCCGGCGTCCCTCGGCTCCGGTGTCCCTGTATCCAGGGTCATGAGAGACGCATCAGGTGCCGGCGCGGATATTTCCACTAACAGCTGGGGCTTCCGCGGTTCGTTCTGGTACGGTATATACGAGTCCGTGGGTGCAGCATACGATCGCTTTGTCCGCGATTCATCAGGCGGAACCGGCGATCTACCGGTTTCGATCCTGTTCTCGGCGGGCAATTCGGGACCAGGTACATCAACTGTCCTGCCGCCGGCAACGGCGAAAAATATCATTTCCGTAGGTTCAACCGACGATAATACCGGTAATTCGATCTCCGGCTTTTCATCCAGGGGGCCCATGGAGGACGGCCGCATCAAGCCGGATATACTCACACCCGGCGCACAGGTCACATCGTCGCTGGCAAACAGCGTGCGATCCTATGCCGCCTTCAGCGGTACATCAATGGCAAGCCCGGGCGCTGCCGGCGGTGCCGCGGTCATTATCGACTATTACCAGCAGGAGTACGAACACACGCCGTCACCTGCGCTTGTAAAGGCGGTCATGCTGAACGGTGCAACGGCCATGCCCGGCTACGTCTGGCCTGACGGCAACCAGGGCTGGGGCAGGATGAATCTTGTCGATTCACTGCTTCCCACAGATAATCGGAAATACCTGTTCTACGACCAGCTTGACCTGCTCAATACAAATGATGAGGTCACATACGAGTTCAATGTGGCAAAGGAATCGCCGCTGAAGATGCACCTGGTCTGGACCGATGTGGCGGGCAACCCCCAGGCGGCAAAGGCGCTGGTGAACGATCTTGACCTGGAGGTAATATCGCCTCAAGGC
>JALGZU010000538.1 GCA_025774735.1 candidate division LCP-89 bacterium
ACCGGTGACGATCCCCTGGCGGGTGCGCCACTGCTTGAGGCTGTCCGCCCAGGCGATAAAGGTCGGATCGTCCGGCACGATGATCAGGTATTCGCAGTTGTCCTCGTCCGTCTGCGGTAGTCGGTCATAATTAACTTCAGGTAGAGATTCAAAATTCAGCAGGTGCGACCGCAGTACCGGATCCCAGTAGCGGCTCCGCAGCCGGTCTTCGCCGAAGTGCCCGTTGCCGCCTGAAAAATCGACCCGTACCCGGATGTCCCGGTAAACCACCAGCTCCTTCGATACCGGATTATACTGGAACGGCGTGATGCCCAGGATCACGCAATCCACCCCTCTCATTCGGGTTGGCGGTGAAAGCAGCACCGGTGATTCGGGATAGTAAGCATCCCGCCCGTAAATCGCGGCATCCTTTTCGAACACCGGAGGCGAATTGTCGGTGTCCAGCGGAATGGGCGGCGCCGGTGCGATCTCAAGATTCTTAAAGATCTCCGTACGCTCGGCGGTGACGGTCACCGTCGCGGTTGCTCCCTGTGGAAGGGCGATGTAGCGGCCCGTCCCCGGCAGATTGGGTGCCCCGGCGTCGCGCGGCAGGTGAATCCCGGGAATCTGTATGAACTGCATCACCTGCCCGTCGATCTCTTGGTCGATGATGTTCAGATCGCTGATAGAGAAACTCACCTCGATCCCTGCACCGTCCTCCGTAACCAGCTTGAAACCGGGTTCGCCCCAGGCGTCAGAGTAGTGGATCGTCTCGGCGATCGTCGCCGGAACGATCAGCCAGGCTATGGCGAGAACGAGTAAGGCCACAGCGTTCTTTCTGGTACTTCTCCTAAAACTCGTTTCTGCGGTAGTCATCAGTATCTCCACCCGTTTGGTTGCATGTGTAAAATCATTCTGCAATATATGAAAAAAATATCAATAATGCAAGCGCAAACAATTTCCGATGTAGTTTTTTTTATGCAACAGGTTGAATCGTGAACTTACATCTGTGACCGCGTTCCCGGAAATACTCTTGACTATATGGCTGGATATTCTTATATTCTGCTCAAGATTACCCCCGGGGAAATGAAAAAAGGAGAATGATTTTGAATAGCGATCCTCACGAAAACGGAGCCGAAAACTCAGCTGCACCCGCTATAGTTACCTCGCACTGGTCGGAACTCATCCGGCATGAGGACTACTGGGCGATCTGGTTCGGCTTCATCCTCATCTTCGGATCACTGCTTCGCTGGATTCCCAAAATTCCCAAAATCGGCGGATGGACAACCGATCCCCTCGAAGCCTTCCTCGTGATGAAAGAAGGCGTTGTGACCGGCGCTATCTTCATACCGCTATTAATCCTCATGCTCGGTCTGGGAGTGCTGACCACCATCGGAATCGCCTTCATGAAAACCGATAAGGTCGGCCAGTACCTGCTCGGCTTCTTCGGTGTCTTTATTCTCTCCTGCGTCGCCTACTGGATCGCCCATCAGGTCAACATCAAGTACATCGGCCTGAGTTACGCCTTATGGGCCCTGCTCCTGGGCCTGTTGATATCCAACACCGTGGGAACGCCCGCCTGGCTGAAGGCTGGAGCCAAAACCGAGCTCTTCATCAAGACCGGACTGGTCTTGCTGGGCGCCGAAATCCTCTTCAAGAAGATCCTCTCCCTCGGAGCCCCCGGCCTGATGGTCGCTTGGATCGTCACGCCGGTCGTGGTCATCTTCATGTACCGCTTCGCCGTTAAGGTCCTGAAGATGGCCAACCGGCAGCTGGCCATCATCATCGCCGCGGCCACCTCGGTCTGCGGCGTCTCCGCCGCCATCGCCACCGCTGCGGCCTGCCGCGCCAAAAAGGAGGACCTCACCCTAGCCGTGGGCATGACTCTGATCTTCACCGTCCTGATGATGATCTTCATGCCGATAATTATCAAAGCCATCGGCATGAACCACGTCCTCGGAGCCGCCTGGATGGGGGGGACCATCGACTCCACCGGCGCCGTCGTGGCCGCGGGATCCATGCTGGGACCCACCGCAGAAAAAGTGGCCGCCGTCGTGAAGATGATCCAGAATGTCTTGATCGGACTGCTGGCCTTCTGCGTGGCACTCTACTGGGTAACCTCGGTGGATAGAACCGAGGGAACCAGGCCCAACGCCATGGAGATCTGGTACCGTTTCCCCAAGTTCGTGCTCGGTTTCGTGGCCGCCTCCCTGCTCTTCTCCTTCATCGTCGTGCCCGCCATGAACGGGAATTTCAACCTGGTCGAAGCCTCCTTCCTCAAGCCGGTCACCAAGGTGCTGCGAGGCTGGTTCTTCTGCCTGGCCTTCACCGCCATCGGCCTCGAATCCAACTTCCGGGACCTGGCCG
>JALGZU010000539.1 GCA_025774735.1 candidate division LCP-89 bacterium
CCCCGAGAATGATGAGGCGGGTAATCCAGACGGTTAACCGGTTCTCCGGGGCGACATTTTCAAGTGTCAGAACGGGGAGTCCCATCTGGATGAACCAGGTGACCAAGATCGCCAACAGCGACAGTGGCGTAATCACCAGGAAGATCAGCTTAAAGATGCGCGGGACTTTCAAATCCGCCCCAAGGTCAAATTCTCGGAATCCCTTGCGCAATCCGAATACCCATGCGAACATCACCACCACGAGGAGAGCGTTGAGCACCGGAAAGAGAGTCCCCGCCCAGAAGTCGAGTTCATCCAGACTCCCACCCGCCAGGGTAAAGATGATAAAGTTCGTGACCGTAAAGCCGACCACACCGATCGCCACTACCGATTGCTGACGGGACCACTTCAACTCGTCTTCGAGAAAGGTGATCATGGGCTGAATCAGCGATACTGAAGATGTGATGCCCGCTATGAAGAGCAGGAAGAACCAGAGGAATCCGACGAAGGCTCCCCCCTGCATCTGATTGAAAATCAACGGCATGGTGATGAAGCCGAGATTGAAGGAACCGCCTTGCGCAACTTGTTGCGTGCCCATGGCGCCGAAGAAGATAAAGGTCGCCGGGATGACGATAGTCCCAGCCAGGACGACTTCGAAGAACTCGTTCGTGGAGTTCGCCGTCAGTGACGACAGCGTCACGTCATCCTGCGCCCGCAGGTAGCTGGCGTAAGCCATGATGGACCCCATGCCCACTGAAAGGGTAAAAAACATCTGTCCGGCGGCGGCCAGCCAGACGGAAGGATTCTTCAAGGCGGCAAAATCCGGATTCCACATGAAACCGAGTCCGTTGAAGAAATTCTGATCGGGTTTGTCCGCAAAGGGGACGCCCAACGTCACAACCCGTCCCAACAACACCAGACCAATTAGCAGCATCAGGGGAAGCGCAATCTTATTGAGCTGTTCAATCCCACGGGTCACACCGCGGTAGATAAAGTAGAAATTTATCACGAAAACCACTGCGAAGGCCGAGTAGGCCGTCCAGGGCCCGTTGAACCAGCGATTGGCTTCCACACCCTGAAATCCCGAGAGGAAAGCCTGCATCTGTTCCGGGGCCGAAACGCCCTGATATTCACCCGTCAGTGAGAAGAATGCATAGGCCAGGGTCCAACCCTCGATATAACAATAGTAGAAAAAGATGCACATCGGGCCCAGCAGAGCGGTGACTCCCAGGTATTTAGCCCAGCGCTTCCGGCCGGAAAGCAGGTGGAAGATGCCCGGCGCGGTGCCGTGACCGTGGCGGCCTCCGTAGCGGCCAATAGTCCACTCCACCCAGGCAACGGGGATGCCCAGCAGAAGAAACGCCAGGAAATAGGGTATCATGAAGGCGCCACCGCCATTGGAAGCGGCCTGGACGGGGAAGCGCAGAAAATTCCCCAGGCCGACGGCGCTGCCAGATACGGCCAGGATGACGCCGATTCTCGATCCCCAGTTTTCGCGTGGTAGCAGATTCTTCGCCATAAAGTCTCCCGTTTAGACTTTCAAGGAGAAAGGATTGAAATTCGTGTCGACGTCGTAAACGTCGATGCCTTCCCGCCGTTTCAGATATGCGACGATTCTATAGGTAGCGGGCGTGGCTATGACTTCTATGCCGACTTTGAAGATGTAATTCGATACTATGATGGCACCCAGGAGGCCGGTCGGCAACCAGCCGGCGAAGGCGATCACGCAGAAGAGGACCGTGTCCACTCCCTCGCCAATCAGAGTCGAGCCGATGGTGCGCATCCAGAGGTGACGGCCTTGCATCCAGATTTTCATCTTCGCCAGGGTATAGGAGTTGGAGAACTCGCCGGCGGCATAGGCGATCATCGAAGCGATGGCGATGCGGGGTGTGACCATGAGAATATTCTGGTACGCTTCCTGGTGCGGCCAGTCAGCGGCGGCGGGCAGCTTGCCCACGATCCAGAGGACCAGGGACATCACCAGGCAGGAGAGAAAGCCGGTCCAGATGACGCGGCGGGAGGCTTTGTAGCCGTACACCTCCGTCAGGATGTCACCGAAGATGTAGGAGACAGGAAACAGCAGTGTGCCGCCGTCGAAGGTGAAAGGACCCAGTAACAGAATCTTTGTCGAGGCGATGTTGGAGATGATCACCACGGCGACGAAGATGCCGGTGATGATTTCCAGATAGCGTGTGGCCTGGCGCTGCATGATCGAAGAATATAGACAATTCTCCGATACGATGCAAGGGGAAAATGGGGGGAGAATGAAAAACGGCAGGCGTGAGTGCCTGCCGTTAGATGTTTCTAGCTCGTAGCTATTTTAATAGTAGCATTTTTTCTATATCTGTTTGGCTTCCGACAGTGAT
>JALGZU010000540.1 GCA_025774735.1 candidate division LCP-89 bacterium
ATCTACAACTTCGGGTTTTCAACGGTGATAATCCGCCTTTAGAGCTAAAGCGGGCTGAAGTGTATCGGCGCGAAACCAGCCTGGTGTTTCAGGCCGAGCCCCAGCAAAACTATACGTTGATCGGTGGAAATGCCAAGGTCGGGCTGCCGGACTACGATCTGGCCAAAGCCGTGCGGGGTGTGGATGAATTTAAATTACCGGTGGTGCATTCAGGACCGGCTGGGTTGCTGGGCCCGCCCGCTGGAAAGACATTGCCCTGGAGCGAGCGTCATGCCGGCATGATTCTGATTATACTGGCTGCGGCCGTGGGCGTGATGTTGGTTTTCATCATAAAGAATCTGAAAGGCCTTCCGGGAAAAGATCGCCGGCAATAATCATTCACTTGTTAGCCGGGTGCCGGTTTAAACACTACAATATCCCGATGCGGGCAGGGCAAGTTTAAAAAAGATGGGGGTTTATTTTTGGGGTGAATGACATCGTCGGCTATCCGACCAGATAATATGTAAATCAGGATGCGATCGATTCGGTTGTTATTTAGGGCCGTCTTATGGCGTTATTGTTAATCGTCGTCATCCTTGTCGTGATCATCCTTGTCCTCATCGTCGTAATCTTTGTCGTCGTCATCGTGATCTTTTTCGTCACGATCGTCGGCTTTGCCACCTCTTCCACCTGACCATGGGTTGGTTCCCCTCAAGTTTGAGGTCGCCGTGACCTTCCCATCAGACCCCGGGCCAACCACATAATCACCTGCCGGATGATTACGGTAGGTCTTGGGATCATGCTTTTTGTCGTGACAGACCAGGTTACAGCCCATCTTTCCTTTACGACTACTGAAAAAGCCCCATTGTGGTTTCGGTCCGCTAGACCCTCTCACAACCCCGGGGGCAAAGTTAATCAGCATCGTTGAAGGACCGATCTGGTCCAGGCCGGCATATTCCGTAGTGTTCGTATCCACATTGCTGTGGGTGTTCCAATGACAGGTAGCACACGCGGCCTCCTGGACATGTTTTTTATGAAATTCGAATCGGGTCAAACTGGAGTCTTTGCTCGTAAAGGCCTGGGAATCGTGGCATCGGAAACATAAGGCAAAATTTTTCTCGATGTCTCTACCGAGGCTGTCCTCCCCGATGTTTCTCTTATAGGTTGCCCGCAGCATGGCAGTGCCTTCGCCCGAGTTGCCTGATGAAGCAACCGTCGAGCCATGGGGCCCGGTGGGCATCGAGCCGGCAAAATTCGAAGGTTGGTCAGTAGAACGGAGGTTGGAGTTCGTTACCGGCCCTCTCACTGTTCCGGTAATCTCGCTGTTATGGCAGTCTGTACATTGTATCGTGAGGTTTTTCAGATCGTCTTTGGTACTCAGACCGAAGGGACCTTTTAATTGATTAAACAGTACCGTACTGATACTTCTGCCTGGTGCACCCACTGCGTGATATCCTGTATTTGGCAATCCGGTCGCCGTTTGGATGGTATTGGGATCAAACTCCTGTTGTTTGTCGGTGTGGCATTTTAAACACAATTCGAACACATAGACGTTGGAGGATTTCAACTGGCCCGTCACAGTCACCCCGGAAACTCCGGCGATCTTGTTGGCCGCCGTGGCTTGGTGGGGATTGTGACAATCCTGGCACTGGATCTGGCTGTTAGACGCCGTCACCGGATGGCGATTGGTCTTCTGGAACTCAGATTCGAGGTCCTCTCCCGGCCCACCCGGATTATGGCAATTGTAACAGAAGCCCGGTTGATTGGCCTCCGGCAGGATCTTGGTAAAATCAGACCCATGCCCCTGGGCATGACAATCCAGGCAGCTGGCTAATCCGGAAGTCTTATGGCTTGCGTTCGACCAGCCGCTCTCTATATTGGGCGGGTTATTGTTGTCAGACGGGAAGGGTTTGGGATGACTGCCATCATGGCAGCTCAAACAAAAATCCTCAGCGGATGCAGAGTTCCCGCTATACGTATAAGAAGGATCCCCATCCTGATCATTCAGCAGGACACTCACGCCGTCCCCCAGGGTCGTATGGGCCGACTGATCGTGGCAGACGAAACAATCATCAGGGGTTACGACCTGGGATGAGGTGGGTCCATTTACCACATGATGGGAAGTGAGCACGAAATCTCCACCACCATCCCCCGGCTGAAATTCGACGATTTGCCGCCGCCTTGAATCGCTCGATCCCACCGGCGGGGATTGATTATGGCAAGTCAGGCAGTTGCCGCCACCGACAGGTTGAAAACCTTCATCATGGGGATGGCAACCCGTACAATCCAATCCATCGTTATGGGTCTGGCCGCCAGGCGCCGTACCATCAGCTTGATGATGGTTGGTCTGGGTGTGGCAGGTGAT
>JALGZU010000541.1 GCA_025774735.1 candidate division LCP-89 bacterium
AATCAGACGAAGCTCCGACTCGCCACCAAAGAAGTTGCGCACGCGGAAATAGATGGTGCGCGTCTTCGCGTCGGATATCGGACCTGGCTTGCCTTCCTTATTCTTTGTGGTGTAATCGAAGGTGATATGGTCTTCGCTGCCCACCAGTCCGGCATCAATCCATTGCTCGACGATACCGTTGTCTTCGTTGACCAAATCTAACCACACCCCACCATCGGTTGCGCTGCCGGTGATTTTGACAATCAGAGCAGCCCTAGCCCCCGGGGTTTCCCACAGGTGACGGCAAACCAAATGGCCCACCCCCAGGGTCTTACCCGTTTCACGGGCTCCGTCCACCAGCAGAATGGTGGGTGCGTCAGGGTGGGTCTTCTCGGCATCTACCTGGATATTGAAGATGGTCAACTGCTTCAAAAACAGAAGTTCCCACGGGACGGGAAGCGGCTCCCTCACATCTGGGTAGGACTGGTCAATCATAATTTCGCTTGCGGCTCATGTTGGTTATGCGCCATCTTAACCGTTAATGGTTGACTTAAAGATTCTGGAGTCGAAAGGCGTCTCGGCTAAAGCATGGAAGCCGCTTCTTAAAGAGTTGCATCAAGATTTCGCGCACCTCTACACCCCGCCGACACAGGCGGCTACCACAAGCACGGAGAAATTGCAACGGCTTCATTGTCGTCTTCGTTCAAGGATACAGTCGGGCATAAATTACAATCTGGGGAATTACAGGCACATCTACATGCTCGATTTAATGTGGGACACGCCCTTCCGCCAGGTTTCCCCGTCCCTGCTGGCCTCTATAGCCGACCGAGCAAAGTCGGACGAGGACGTGATGACCTCACTGAAGGCTCTTGGATACGACTTGCAAAAGCTGAGCGAAGACCTGGAGGAGATAGACCCAAAATCAGGCAAAACCAAACTAAGGTTAAACGTTCCAGCTTTCATAACCATCGTTGTTCCGTTGGTTCGTTCTTACATGACAGCACGCAAGGCGCGCATTGTCAATGACCACAACCTCGACCCATTCATCCAATACAAGCCGGAAATCAACACTCCCGAGCAGAGAGCGAAAGCCGAACTGCTATCGGATGCGGTGAATGCGAAAGCGCGTGAACTCAATTACCTCCACGCATTTGACCAGGCCGTTCACAAGATGCTTTTGTATTCCGTCGGGGTATTGCTCCCGAGGGAGGAATGGTACACCGAGGAACAGCTCCGGTATAAGGAGGGCGATTCCGAGACAAGCAAGCAAACCGAGGAGTATGTTGTTCGCGAGGGAATCCGTTATCATTGCCCGCATCCCTCTCGGGTTTACTTCGACCAAGCATATTCCATGCGGTATCTGAACAACAGTACCGGGCCGAGATGGGTGGGATACTGGAAAGTTGTCCGATTCCGGGAAGTGAAGGACAACGCGGGTTACTACAACACGGAGAGGATTTACCCGGGCAAGGCTGAATGGTGGGCTCAGGCTAGCAACTTTTTTGCGACAGTCTATGCTAATTGCGTTCTCAACATCCCGAGTTCGGCTAGCATCACAACCCCCAATGAGGTGCAGGACCGCGAAACATACCTAGCGAATAATTTCTTCTACAACAACGACCTGCTGGACAGCTCGGTCGTCTTGAGTGAGCATTACGAGAGGATTATTCCCTCCGAAGACGGGCTTGGTGAATATGACCATCCAATTTGGGCCCGGTTTGTCATGGCTGGTGACGGCACGATTGTTTACGCCGCCCCCATTGGATACACTCCAGCCGTGGTCTTCAAGGACAACGGGGACGACAGCCGCCTGCAGGAGGCCAGCCAAGCATTGCTTGCAACTCCATACCAAGACCAAGTCCAGAATCTTTTAATCCAGTACCTCATTGCGGTGCGGCAAAATCTAGCCAACCTGACCTTGGTGGATAAGAACGTTGTGGAAGAGAAGTGGCTCGACAAAGTCCGCAACTGGGGGGAACGGTGGTTCCGGCACCTGAACATAGAATCAGCAGACTTGAAAGCTCTTTCCACGTTTGGACAGCACAATGTGAACGCGGCCGTTACCTCCTGGCGTTTGCCGTTCATGGACACGAACGGGATACTGCAGGCGATACGGACAGTTCTGGATTTGGCTGAGCGTGTCCTCCAGTTCTCATCTCAAGAAGTCGCTCAACCCGCGTCTCACGAACAAACCCAAGACGAGATACAACTGATTGCCCAATCGAACGATAATTTATTGCGGTACACTGCGATTCCCGTTGACCAAGCTGTGTCATGCATGGGAAAGCAACAGTATGAGGGGATGATGAATTACGGCAGTGAAAGCTTTTACTCCCAGCTTCCGGCCGAGACGCCGCTGACTGA
>JALGZU010000094.1 GCA_025774735.1 candidate division LCP-89 bacterium
GTGTCACCTGATTTATAAACAGTGGAAACCTGATCATTAATTCTCTGCATGTACAGATCAACGTAAGTTTGGTTCTCATACACATATGTGGAAGATCGCTTGTCACCCCATACAACCACTGCCCCGCCGTACCCGTCTTCAACTATTACTGGCGAATACTGATTTCCATAATACGCACATACTCCATTCCCCAACGGATTCCAAACTGGATTAGCAATCTGTCCTTCAGCATTCAAATGAATCGCGTATATGTCTCCCCACCAGTCGACACTTTGGTCGCGCCAGGTGAAGATTGCTCCCCCAGTGTTATCGGGGACCATCACACAGTCATCCTGGTCATATAATCCCCCGGCGACGTAAATACCTCCTTCCTGGAACAATATATCGCCGTGCGCAGTCAGTCTCTGGCAGTATGTATCGTAACCGATTCCTCTCTGGTCAGTCCAGGATACCCAGATATATCCTTCATCATCCTCCATCAACTGCGGCCAGCGCTGGTTACTCTCCCAAACGCAAATTGGAATTCCATCGTCCCCCCAGGGTGCATTACCATTAGTATCGATCTTTGCCGCATAAATATCACTGAGACTGAATCTACAATCTGCCCAGGCGATTACTGCGCCCGTTGCTATTGATGATATTATGCATACTTCATTTTGATCCGCTGATACATTGCATATTCCCCGGGTCCAGGCTGTATCACCGGATGCTATTATACGTGCCGCAAATACATCTTTGTCTGATGGATATCCTGTATACCATGCAGCAATAGCCCCCCCGGAACCGTCTTCGACTATCCCGCTCACCTGTTCATTGCAGAACCACACAGGTTGATTCCCCCAGTAAAGATGACCATCCGCGCTGAGTCTTTGAACATAATCTCCCCCCGAACCATCATAAGCAACGTACGCACCGCCTTCGAGGTCAGCACAAATATGTGGGCTGTGCCCCAAACCGACTTCAACTCCGGTGGTATTCCATATTAAGTTACCATCCGAATCTACTTTTTGAGCATATATCCTTCTATTACTGCTGCCAAATCTGCTGTCCTCCCATACTACAATAGCGCTTCCATCAGAACTCGCCGTACATTTCGCTTCCACCTGAGCTCCTGCATAAATGCTGTCGCATAGAGGCAAACCATTATCAATTAGCTGTATATTCCCATCGATATCGAATATCTGGTAATACAGGCGGTAACCAACTCCATACTCTCGACCGTCTTCCCAGACAGCCAGGATCAGATTATCGGAAAATGCCGTTATAGCAAACCCATCCACATCATTAGCCAGACTTTCGAATATCGGCTCACCATTATATTGTAATTGAATACTACCCATAGAATCTACTTTCTGCCGGTAAACACCCTCGATATCATCATGAAGATTATTCCAGGCGATAAGTATCCCGCCGTCAGATGTATGGTTAACCGCTGGTAGCGTAGAACGCTCTAAATCAGCTAAGACAATTCCACCCTCATCCCAGATCGTCGATCCATCGACACTGATATATTGAGCATAAATCCGCGAATTCGCATATCCGTGTCTCTCATCGTACCAACCTACGAAAACACCGCCGAAATTATCTGTATCCAAACTTATTTTACTCTGTTCGAAATCACCGGAACAAACACGTTTACCCCCGGCATCCCATAATAAATCGCCGGACTCGTCGATGCGCTGGCAATAAATATCCGGATTGGTATAACCCGCAGAGTTTCGGCAATCCTCCCAGGCTGCAATTGCGCAATTGGAACCGCTGTATATGATCTTCTGGAGTAATTGAACACCGGGTTCCTGACATAAAATTTCACCGTTTTCCCGCCATAACTGGTTGCCGTCTCCGTCTACCCTTTGCATCAAAAATCCGTTACCATAACGATAAATCATAAAAGCCCCTCCATAACCATCCTCACAAACTACCGGATAATGCTGCCAGCCGGGAAGATTGCAGATTACTTCACCACCTGGATTCCACAGTTCATCGCCGTTTGCATCGATGCGTTGAGCATATACATCCACTTCAGGAAAGCTGAAACTTTGTCCCCAGGCGAGTATCACTCCGCCAGCGCCGTCACGACACATACTGTGCCCTTCCTGCGAATTTGGCCCCCCTGAGGAATATAGATTCCCATTGTCCTGCCATCCCGGTGCAACTATACCTTCTGACAAAATCCTCTGCATATAAATCCCGCTATCCGGGTCTCGTTCGTCGATCCAACATATAAATGCTCCGCCGGCATCATCGCTGATAATATCAAGAAATTCCACCCATACATTGAGATCGTTAACTACCATTCCATTGGGATTCCATTGGATTTCACCATCAAGGTTGAGCTTTTGAGCGAGAATTGAACCATATGGTCCGCAATCTCCCCATGCAATAGTGAAACCGTCATCACTGGATTCACAGACCACTGGCGGGCTATAGCAGTTCAGCGAAGTACCGCCGATCATCACTCCCCCATCCTGCCACATTGGATATCCGTTTTCGTCGAATTTCTGCGCCCAGATTTTACTTCCGCCCAACCTGCTGTCACTCCATATGTAGCAGGTTTCACCGAGACTGTTTTGAACGGATTCCCCCTGCCAATCGATATGAAATCCATGCCGCAGCGGTATGCCATCCTCCTCCCACAAGAATTGTGCTGAAGTCTGAGAGATTGGCGAAACGAGAACAGCGAGCAATAACAGTGTGTTTTTCAGCCGTTTCATATCTCCTCCTTTAAATGAATTTCAATCAACGAATCAGCACCATCTTCCCACTGGCGGTATCCTCTCCTGCCTCCAGCCGGTAAATATAGATCCCCGACGTCAGATGCGAGCCGTCGAAGGTGACACCGTATACTCCCGCTTCCCGCCGGCCGTCCACAAGGGTAGCTACCTGCCTGCCGGATATGTTGAAAACTGACAGGGTGACCCAGGAGGCATGAGGAAGCGAGAAACTCAGTTTGGTGGAGGGATTGAAAGGATTGGGGAAAGGTTCCCATATCTGAAATTTATACGGCATCGCAGGCGTGGTAGGAGTGACCTGCAGAGTACTGTAATAGCCGACCATTTCATCTATCGCGGCGTTTAAGCCCGCAAGTCCATCCCCGACGGCAAACGTCATCGCCGTGTACAGGGAATCGCCCGGTGCGAGCACATAAGGACCTGTGGAAATCAGAATCCGGTAATCATAAACGGAATCCGGATCCGCCTTAAAAGGAATACTGCACTCCGGAGGAATCCCGGCAAGAAATTGGAATTTCTCATCGTCATTTGCCGGATCTTCATTCCAATCCCACCACTGGAAGGAACACAGGGGCAGCGGCGCATCCAGCAAAGCTATTCCGATATAGCCGGGAGAAAGTCCGTAATCTCCCGTATCATCACCTGGTTCGTTGGGATTATCCCCATCCCACATATACCCCATTTGACGCTGTGCCTGATAGGATGCCCAGTCATCTATACCGGGCATATAAGTATCTCCGGTGGCGACGTCGCAGTCAAAAACCCAGCCGGTATAGACGCTGTCAAGAAAATAATCCCCCTGATTATGAAGCGTTTGCTGAACCAGGAAAGCTTCGTCGGGCCCTTGTCCAGTCCAGAAGGCATTGACGATCTGTTCAACTGCCAGGTGTAGAGGAAAATGCGTGGAACCGGTTAACTCGTCGTTGTACCAGGTGCTGTCCACGAGTTGTTCGGCACCGAGCACGACAAACCGATCGCCGATCCACCCGTTCAAAGAATGCCATTCATAATCGCCGTAACCAGCATGAGTGACATGGCGTTCCCCGTCCACCACTGCGCCAACCCAATACTTACCTTCAAACAGATAGTCAAATCCCGAAGTCCCAGCCCAACAGCAAGAAGGAAGGATCTCATTAGGATCTCCAAAACTCCCGAAATTGGAAATCGCACTGATCAGCTGAGATTCCTGGCAGGATGCGCTTGCTGGCGCAAGTAGGACCGCCAGAATGACTATATGATGTTTCGCAATCATTTCGGTCTCTTTAATAGACAGTGATAATGGGTGTTTTATGTTAGATGGTTACGGCTATTTCATCAGCACCATTTTCCCGCTGGCAGTAAACATCCCCGCCTCCAGACGATAAATATAGATCCCCGACGCCAGATGCGAGCCGTCGAAGGTGACCTGGTTCATTCCGGCGTTACGCCAGCCGTCCACCAGCGTAGTTACGATACTGCCAGTGACTTCATAAACTGTTAACTGAACTTCGCAGGCGACAGGTAAATCGTAGGAGATCGCTGTAGTTGGATTAAATGGATTTGGGAAGACATCGAACCGGAAAGTTTTCGGAATGATCGTCTCGTCCTTTACCCCGAGAGCTGTGCCTGCGCCGCTCAGAGGGACGACTAAATCATCACCGTAATAGAGGGCTATCGTCAGCGTATCGTAGTACGCGGCGACAGACTGCGGCTCGAAAATTACATCGAAAACGAGACTGTCTCCCGGTAGCAGGGTGGTTGAGTCCAACGGTGAAATGCTGAAGGCTGTGCCACCTGTGCTGACATTTTCAATGTCGATATAGGTGCCCCCTTCATTATTCAGCAGCACGCTTTGGGTATCAGGCTCGGAAATCGAAACTTCCCCAAAATCGAGTTCAGGCGGGTAAAGGTTTGGGATATGCCTCGCCAGGAATCCGTACGGGGGCGGCTGCTCCCTGAATCTGCGGTCATAATCGTAGCTTTTGCCGTAGCCGGTGCCGCCATAATTTGAGCGGTGGACATACCCTCGCCTCCTCTGAAGATATCGCCCCGTTCATCCACACTTTCATAATTATAATTCCCGGTGTAAAACTCCCAAATATAGGGAGATGGAAGAGGCTCGTTCTGATCCTCGAAGGAAAAGCTGCCCCAGAAATGTTCCAGAGAATCATCGCCAAGGGCAGCCATAGCCGCCGTGATGACGATGTCGGAACCCTGCGAACTGTTATTGCGTCCATTTTCCCACGTATTGGCGATGGTGATATTGCTCTCGGAAACGATGGCAAGCATATCCGTGTAGCCGCCAGTGGTGTCGTTGAATTGACCGTTCACCGGATTGGCGAAGTAGTAGCGGATGTCATCCATCAGGCGGATGCAGTGGTAGCCTAAAAATGCCCCTCCTGGTTCGGGATAGCCTCTGGCGCCGACGGTTCCCGTGCCCCTGAAGACACCCTTCAGTTCAAGATAGCCATCGACAAAGATGGCCTGATCATTTAAGGGAAGCCCGGTGGATAAGGGAGCCATCAGAGTATCAAAAGGTAATCCCATCTCCCAGCGGTACATGCGCCACCCTTGAGCATCCAAAAACTCGAGCCGGTGGGCATAATAGCCATTTTGAGAATCAAAAAAGAGCCCGGATTGCACCGCCGCCTCCCGGACTTCAGTTGCCAGGTTCGGGAAATAGACCCGCGGTGCGTTGAAAACCGGATCGACCATAAACATGGGATTGTAGGATATCCCCTGCCAGAAGCCAGCGGCACTGGTTGAAACCGTGTCGAAGAAGACCGGATTTTCCATGATGGCGATGGTATCGTTGCTGTGAACCGGTCCGTAGAGCGTGTCTTCATGCCAGAATTTGATCACTTCCCCAAAGGAGGTCGTCTCGTACAGGGTGAGATACTGGTACGACGACGAGTAGGGATTCTGAGCTTTTGCCAAACCGTAAAAAGCGGTTAACCCGAGAATCAGCAGGCATGTCAAGATCAAGGTTCGTTGAAACATCTTCAGTTCCTCGTTAAATAAAAAAAGCACGCCCTCTCATCCCCCCGGCGGATGATATTGGTTATGCTTCTTTGGTCCGGTTCTGCTCCTGTTCGACAGGGAGACCCGCCTTGTCCCTGCGGGTTGTTTACATTGTTCCCGTGTGGTGCAGGCTGTCCGTAATTTCGGTATATGGAACAATATACAATAAATAATCCGCTTAGTCAAGCGAATTGTTCAAATAAGGTAATTTTTTTCTGTTCCCATTAAAAAAACGCCCACGAAGGGCGCTGGAAGGCTTCAAGGCGGCGTCTAACTTTTCTCTTTCTCCTCCGTTTTGGGGCTCTCCTTCTGAACCGGCGCAAAATTCGAAAAAAGCAGCTCACCCAGCCTGCCCAGCGGCGTTCGCTCTATCAGGAAGGTGAAGATCGTCGTGGCGATGATGCTCATGGTGATGACGATGTAAACCAGGTCGTTCATGAAGGCGGATTTTTCGAGACCTGTCTGCAAGAGAATGGTGGCCAGCACCGCCGCAGCCAGCCCCCGGGGCGCCAGCGCGGCCACCAGTGGCGCCTCCCGGCAGGTGCACTTCTTATCCATTGCCAGGGAGACCAGGGGGACGCGCATGATGAAGATAACCGCCGTGATTACCAGGCCGAAATAGACGAAGCTCAGATCAGTGAAGCGTGCCGACAGCCCGATGTAAACGAAGAAGAAGGTCTTGAGCAAGAAGACGACCTCACCGAAGAAAGCTTTCTCCATCTTATTCAACCCGAAGAGCTGGGGTGTCTCACCGTCTTCCAGGGTAGAGATATCCAGCCGCTTGATGTTGCCCAGCACGATGCCGAAGGCGAAGGCGGCGATGGGGCCGTTGTATCCGAGTAATTCGGTGAAACCGAAGATGATGAAGACGAAGGCGGGAGTGGTGAAGGTGCTGTTTTCGAGTTGGCGGACCTGGTTCAGCAATTTTGACCAGAAGAAAGCCGCTCCGGCGCCCAGAATCGCGGCCAGTGCAAACGAGGCGATGACCTCGCCCAGGATCAGCGACGGGCTGATTTCGGCGGATAGGATCGCCTGCAGAAAAGCCAGGGTCAGAACGATACAGAGCCCTTCGCCGAAGATCGATTCGAGGATCAGGGTGGTGCGGGTGCCCTTGGAGAAGGGAAGCCTGGAAACCATGGGGAGGACCACCGCCGGCGCCGTAGCGCTCAGGATGGAACCCAGCAGCAATCCTTCCAGGACCGTCAGGCCGAAGAGATAGACGGAAAGCAGCGTCAGGGCGGCGATGGCGCCCAGGAGGTTGACCAGGGTCAACCGGGTGGCTCGCACCATCGATCTCTGCAACACCGTGATGTTCAATCCCAGACCGCCTTCGAAGAGGATAATGACCAGCGCCACCATGGTGAAGACGTGGCCGATGCGACCGAACGCTTCCGGCCCTGCGACGCCGGTCACCGGTCCCAGGATCAGCCCGATGAACACGAGAGACAGCACGTCCGGGATGCGGGTTTTTTCGAATAACGCCGCGAAGAGGTGGGCCAGAAAGATCAGCAGCCCCACGGACGTGATGATCAGCGCATCAGTCATCTGACTTCTCGAACGTTCTGCTCTGGTTTATCGTCGATGAGCGCTATCCCTCATTTCGACCATTCCACCAGTCTCGCCATGATGGCTTTCTGGATGTGGAGGCGGTTTTCCGCCTGATCGAAGATGGCGGAATGATCGCCATCCATGACATCGTCGGTGATCTCCCGGCCCCGTTCCGCCGGCAGGCAGTGGAGGACGATATGCTTTGGGTGAGCGTGCTGCATGAGCTCGGCGTTCGCCTGGAATTTACTCAACACTTGGGCGCGCTGTTCAGCCAGTTGCTTCTCTCCCATCGACGCCCAGACATCGGTGTATATCACGTGTGCCCCGCTGACAGCCTCCACGGGATCGTAAACGACCTTCACGGTGGACAGGCCCTCATCCTGGGCTGTTTTCACCAGATCCATGTCCGGGCGGGTCTCTTCGGACGTTCCGATGGTCAGGTGCAGTTTGACCCGCCGGGCGGCGTTGATCCAGGAATTGGCAACGTTGTTCCCGTCGCCCAGGAAGGCGACTTTCACGCCTTCGATCTGTCCCAGCCTCTCCTGCACAGTCATCAGATCGCCCATAACCTGACAGGGATGGGTGAAATCGGTCAGGGCGTTGATCACCGGTACCCTGGCGTGCTGAGCCAGCTTGACGACGTCATCATGCGAAAAAGTGCGGATCACGATCATCCCCAGATAGCGGGATAGCACCCGGGCCGCGTCTTCGATAGTCTCCCTCTTGCCCAGGTCGATCTCATCTTTGGTGATATAGAGCGAATGGCCGCCCAGTTCGTGGATGCCCGTTTCGAAACTCATGCGGGTTCGCAGGGAGGGTTTGTGAAAAATACACCCGACCGTCATCCCCTCGAGCGGTGCAGTCCTCTGCCCGGTCTGACGCATGCGCTTCATCTCGATCCCGAAGCGGATCATGCGGGACATCTCGTCACTGTTGAGGTCGGGGATTACCAGGAAATCACGCTTCATTATTTCGTCCTTAAGCTTTGTATTTATTTATCTTAAATACTCCAAAAATCTCTATTTCTCACGGCACTAATGTCCCCAAAAAGTACGCGTTGCGGAGGTTTAAAACAAGCGAAAATTCGCATTTTCGTGAAGCGGTTGCGCCGCTATTCTACCAGCATGATCACGAGATCCATAACGTTGGTAAGGGTCGGGCCCGTTTTAACGTGATCACCGAGGGCGGCGAAAAATGGGTAGGAATCGTTATTTCTCAGGAATGACCCGGCATCCAGTCCCAGTTGCGCAGCACGGGACACGGTTGAGCAGTCAACTATGGCTCCCGCGGCATCGGTGGGGCCGTCGGCGCCATCGCTTCCTGCTGAAAGCAAGAGACATCCTTCAACACCTTCAAGCTCCATCGCGGCGGATAGGGCCAGCTCCTGATTGCGGCCTCCTATACCACTTCCTTGAACCGTGACGGTGGTTTCTCCGCCTGCCAGCAGGCAGAGCGGCCTTTCAGATGAACGTCTCACCGCCTTCATCAGCCGGGCCAAGTTACACCCCGTTTGGGCCGCCTCCCCTTGCATCCGGCCAGTCAGGATAATAGCATGATAACCCAGCTTTTCTGCAGCCTTTCGGGCTGCGTCAAGCAGATCCCGGTTACTCCCGATCAACTCGAAACGAGAGTTTTGAAACCGGGGATCATCCGCTTTCGGGGTCTCAGGATATCTACCCTCACTTCCAGCTTTTAATCGTTCAAGGACGGCGGGCGGGAGTTTTCCTTCCAGTGAATATTTTGACACAACTTCCCAGGCATCACCGAAAGTGGTAACGTCCGGAACCGTAGGACCCGATGCGATGGCTGAAGGTTCGTCCCCTACAACGTCGGAAATCGCCAGGGTCAGAACCCGGGCAGGTGCAGCGGTCGTTAGTAATTGCCCCCCTTTAATCCGAGAGAGATGCTTGCGCAGTGCGTTAATTTCGCGTATTTCAGCTCCGCATTTCAGTAGTACAGAGGTGGTCTGCTGTAAGTCCCCTAATGATATCCCCTCGGCAGGCGACTCCAGCAGCGCTGATCCTCCTCCCGTGATCAAAACGATAGCGGCATCATTGCGGCTAAGATCATGCAGGAGGTGTATTATTTTTGCCGTCGCGTCCGACCCCCTTTGATCCGGGATAGGATGCCCGGCTTCAAGAAGTTCGATCCTCTTCAGCGGCAATCCGGCACCATCGTTGACGATGACGGCTCCCCCCCACAGGCATTCACCTAGAATGGATTCCAGAACTTCAGCCATAGGGGCCGCAGCCTTGCCCGCACCGACGACAACCAACCGTCCAGGCTCATCCAGATCGAGTTGGTTGTTGATGACGTGCAAAACAGATCCCTCCAAACTCACTGCGCGGCGTACCAGGTCGCCCGGGGCAACTGCTTTCAGAGCCTGTTTGAAAATCGTTCGCGCGTGATCACACAGCACAATCTTGCTCCCGTTCATAATCAGATAAATGATACGAGGTTTCTTCGAAAATTGCAAGGAGAACGGAGTGAAAGAGCGAATTGCGGTGCTCACAGCGATGGGTGGCATCAGAAGGGTTGTGACACTTCAGACAGGCACGGCCCACTTTTTGCTTTTATTTACTCGGTTAAATAGATATCGTGCGGGAATTCTCCGTCGAAGCAGCTGAATAACGCCATCCTTATATCAAAACTGACCCCTCCCGGTATGGGAAGGTTTCAAAAATGCCCTCAACTCTGAACGATCGTATACGAGAGATCATCCGGATCCTCGACAACGACAAGGAGCTGCCGACCCTGTCGCCCGTCGTGGAGAAGGTCCTGAGGCTGATTGGTGACGAGAAAGTCGCTATCGGTCAACTGGCGAAAATCATCCAGAATGACGTCTCTCTGAGTTTCAGAATCCTCAAGGTAGTCAACTCGGCTTTTTACGGCTTCACCCGAAAAATTTCGACCGTGTCGCAGGCGATGGTCATCCTGGGGCTCTCCGCCGTCAAGAACCTGGCCCTTTCGATGTCCATCCTGGAAATCATCATCAAAGAGACTTCCTCGGATGAGAAATCTTCACTGAGCTTTAAGACATTCTGGGAACGGTCACTCTTCGCGGCCGTGACGGCGAGACGATTGGCGACTCTGGTTAAGTATCCCGCGGAAGAGGAAGTGTTCATGGCGGGTTTGCTGCAGGATGTTGGTGTTCTGGTCTTCATCAAGCACTTCCCCGATGAATACGCCCGGCTGCTGGAAGATGCCAGGAGCAGCGCTCTCGATCCGGTCACCGTAGAAGATCAGAATTTCGGCATTAATCACACCCTGCTGGGAGAATTTCTGGCGAACAAGTGGCGCCTGCCCCGTTCCCTTACCATCCCCATCCTGCGTCACCATGATCCCGAAAAAGCACCCCTCGATTTAGATCAGGACGATGCAGAGGACATGCAGAAGCGTACCTACTTCGTCCACCTGTCTCATCTCGTCTCAATGATCTTCTACGATGAATACCGCCCCGATTATGTCATCGAACTAAAGAAGAAGGCGCACAAATATTTCAACCTGGACCACGTCGCCATAGAAGAGCTGCTGGACACTCTCGACGGCGAGGTTAAAGAAGTCGCCGATTTCTTCGGGCTCTCTCTGCAGGGCATTCAGAGTTATTCCGAGTTGCTGGCTGCAGCAAATATTGAACTCGGGAAGTTGAATCTATCCTACGAACAAATGAACAAGGAGCTGATTGCCGCCAAGAGGCGCACTGAGGAGTTGGCGGTCAAACTTTCGGAAGCGAACCGCAAACTCGAAGAGATGGCCAACCTAGACGGTTTGACGCAGATTTTTAACCGCCGTGTCTTCGAAAATACTCTCACACGGGAATTTTACCGTTCCAACCGCTATGGCCACCCCCTGTCGTGCATCATGATCGATCTCGACCACTTCAAAAATATCAACGATACCGAAGGTCATCTGGTCGGGGATCACGTCCTGCGCGAAATGGCCAGTTTGCTGCAGAAACTGCTGCGAAAGAGCGATTTTCTGGCTCGTTACGGTGGCGAGGAGTTCGTGGTCATTTCACCGGAAACGAATAATGCCGGAGCAAAGATTTTGGCCGAGAAACTGCGCGATGCTGTAGAAAACCATGCCTTCGACATCGAAGGGCGCACATTAAGGATAACGATCTCGCTCGGTGTGGCCACCTTTACGAGTGAGACCGACATGGAACGAGAAGATCAACTCGTCGAGAAAGCCGATAAAAACCTCTACCGCGCTAAGAGCCTGGGCCGCAACAGAATCTGGACGGATGTGGAGGAAGCAAACCTGCCAGAGGAAACCCCAGCTGTTCCAAGCGATGATAAGAATACCCTCCTGACAACTTGATTTCCCTTCAAGAATTCCGTATATTATTAACTTTATAATCATTACTGGTGGAAATTTATGCCGGTAGCTACCCGGTAGGTCTCTCCACGATACCATACGACAACAAAATTTCCGGCAGATTCCATGCAAGGCACAGTCCGATTTCTCATGAAAAAGATCCAATTCAACAGCCATGAAGACTTGAAGCAGGTCATCTCTCTCCTCGAACAGAACGAGATCGAGTTTACCTGGGACATGTACGATACACGCCACATGATTCATCTGGGACACGTCAATATCGACCACGTGAAACTGGCGATGGCAAATTGTAAGGTCCCATACCGGATTATCGATTATTCCTGACTCTCCCCCAAAACTCGTGGTTACAGCAGCTCTGGACCGAAGCGTAGCCAGCTACGCCTCTGCGTTTTACAACCCGTTATATCTTTGCAGTAAGCTACGTTCACATCACAGTGTCCTCGTTAGACCAACTAAAAAAAGCAATTTACCAGCATCTCCCGTTCGCCGATATTGCTGAACGGCTACATGAAAACGAGAGGTTGGTACTCAAGGGTGCCGCTGGATGCCTGAAAGCGTTCATCACCTCCTACCTGGTTGAAACCAACCGCCGGGTGCTCTGGATTGCCCCCCGCACATCGGCCCGTGAGGAAGCTCTCTCCGATCTCAGCCAATTACTGCCCAATGGTAGTGTCGGCCTGCTGCCGGTCCCCTCGTCGCAAGACGACATCACCCCGTTTGAAGCCCGCATCTTTCGGTCACGCGCATTGATGAACTGGACATCCCCAAGGCCATACACTCTGGTGACGGAACCTGCTGCTCTCTGGCTGAACCTTCTACCCGCACCGGCTGAACTCGACAAAATCCGTATCAGCCTCATTCCCGGCCAGATCCCCGGCCGTGACCGCCTGGCCAGCCGGTTGGTCGAAGCCGGATACATGCGTGTCGAGATGGCGGAGAACCGAGGTGACTACGCGGTGCGGGGTCATATCATGGATATTTTTCCCTACACCCATGATACCCCGCTGAGACTGGAATTTTGGGGTGAACAACTGGAATCCCTGAGAACCTTCGATCCGGCAACTCAACGAACCCTCACCCATCTTCAGGATGCAATCCTATTCCTATCCCAGCCGGAAGGCGAGAATGACGCGAATCTGATTTCCTACCTGTCGCCGGAAGACATACTCTTCATCGAAGAACCTGAGGAATGCGGGCTACGCGCCCAGCAGGCTTCGAGCCTCGATCAGTGGACCGGTCTCCTCGAAAACAATCCGATCCTCTACTGGGGCTATCCGAAACAGGATCTCCCCAAAATCGACCTTAAGTCAATCCCGCAAGAGGATTTCGGTGGGCACACGGATCTACTGGCAGATCGTCTAAGCAAGCTGGCGGCAGGAGGCTCGACCATCTTCATCGCCTGTGACAACGAGGGGCAAAAGGACCGTTTGCAGGAACTGATGTCCGACCGTAAAATCGATTTGATGCCCCACTTCATCGTCGCCCACTTCTCAGGAGGTTTTCACCTCCACGAGGGTGCTCCTTCCCTGCTTACGGACCATCAGATATTCCGCCGTCCGAGACGCCGCCGAACGTACTTCAAGCTACGTAACTTCAGCCCGATTCAACACGCCGACACCCTGGCGAGCGGGGATTTTATCGTCCACGAGGATTACGGCATCGGGCGGTACGTCGGTCTTAAATCTATCAAAGTCGGCGGCCATCTCCAGGAATGCCTGCAGATAGAATACCGGGATAACGTCAAGCTTTACGTTCGGCTGGAGTCACTGAAGAAGGTGCAGAAATATTCCGGACGCGAGGGTTTCGAACCACCACTGACGCGCATCGGAAGAGGCGAATGGGAGAAGATCCGGAAGAAGGCTAAGCGAGCCATCGACGAGCTTGCAGACGACCTGGTCAAGCTTTATGCTCTCAGATCTACCGTTAAAGGTCTCGCCAACCAAAATGACGGTTCTTTGCAGCGCGAATTGGAAGCGAGCTTCGAATGGGAAGAGACACCTGACCAGCTCAAGGCGATCGAGGACGTCAAACGGGATATGGAAGAGATCACACCGATGGACCGGTTGGTCTGCGGTGACGTGGGATACGGTAAGACCGAGGTGGCGCTCCGAGCCGCATTCAAGGCCGTGATCAGCGGCAGGCAGATCGGCATCCTCGTGCCGACGACACTGCTTGCTCAGCA
>JALGZU010000542.1 GCA_025774735.1 candidate division LCP-89 bacterium
CCCACTTCGTTGTTGGCCATGATGATAGAGACCAGGATCGTTTCGTCGGTAAGGGCTTTCCGAAGTTTGTCCGAATGGACGAGGCCGAATTCACCCACCTCCAGATAAGTTACGCGGTATCCCGTTCGTTCCAGGAATCTGCAGGCCTGTATCACCGCGGGATGTTCGAGGCTGCTGGTAACGATGTGGTTTCCCTTCGCCCGGTGCGCCTGAGCGACACCCTTCAGGGCCAGGTTGTCCGCTTCCGATCCGCTGCCGGTGAAGATGATGCGGCGGGGCCGGGCATTGATCAGTTTCGCCACTTGGCGGCGGGCCGTTTCGACCGCCTCCCGTGCGTCCCGCCCGGCACCGTGAATGCTCGAAGGATTACCGTGAGTCGCTTCTAAATACGGCAGCATTGCCTCGCGCACCTGTTCAGCCACCCTCGTGGTGGCGTTGTTGTCCAGGTAGATGCGTCGGAGCGGCTTTTTCGCTGGCGGAGCTTCCGCTTCTTTTACACTCGTTAGTGATACGACCTTAGGCCGCGTCACATCCGATCCCTCTTCGAGTTTGCGCACCTCACAGAGCAGGGCTTTATACACCGGAAAGCCGGAGATGGGATCGCAGTTGCCCAAATCGGTCAATTCGTTGACGTTCCATTCCTTCCAGGCTTTGGGACCGACCGGCGTACCACCACCCATGTTGCATTCGATGGCTCCCTGCACAATATCATCGGTGACCTTCGCCCGGAAGGGGACGCTGCCACGCTCCGTGCTGACCTCGACCAGGTCTCCGGACTGAATGTTTCGATCTGCAGCATCCCGTGTATTGATCTCCACCGCCGGTTCGGGATTTTCCTTCAACAGCCCATTGATACCGTGATGCTGGCTGCGAAAATCGGTATGCGGTCTGGCGCCGGAATTGAAAACCAGCGGAAATCGTTGCGCCAACTTTCGGTTTGCCAGGGGACCTTCTTTCGGCTCCGTGTATTTCGGCAAGGGCTCGTATCCGTATTCTTCCTGCACACTGGACCGGATTTCAAACTTACCCGTGGGAGTATCAAATCCGGCTTGGCCGTCTCCGCGAAGTTTCCCCTTGTTCCACTTCTTGTACTCCATCATGGGCGGGGGGATCTTGACCCATCCTCCGGCTTCCACGATGTCCTCTCTCGTATAACCCGATCCCTCCAAGGCGAACCGGACCAGGTCCGCTTCTGACTGAGGGTACAGATCGCCGTACCCCAGCCTCTTCGCCAATTCAGCCATGATCAGATAGTCGTTGCGGGCTTCACCCACCGGTTCGATGAGTTTCTCTCTCAGACGGAAGATGGGACCGTAAACCATGTACGATTCGATCTCGAACATGGTCGTGGCGGGCAGTACGACGTCGGCGTAAGCAGCATCCGCGGTCAACTGCCGGTCGATGCAGGTGATAAAGTCGAGCTTGGAAAGAGTTTCTCGCCAGATGGAAGTCTGAGGCCAGGAGGTGAGCAGCGAAGCTCCGTGAACGATCAAACCCCGGATGCGGTAGGGTTCTCCCTTGAGGACAGAATTCACCAGGCCGGTGGCGTGCGATTCTCCGCGATAGGCGCTGTAGATGGGGTACATATCCCTGGCCACGGCCAGCTTCAGATCGGGATTGGGTTGGTTGCAGGACCGGTTGATGGGGAAATGCGTCCCCTTCATGGCCAGGCCGATACCCCCGGCAACGTCCAGGTGCCCCGCCAGGGCGAAGAGGGTATGCACGGCACGGATGGCCTGGATGCCGCTGTCGGAGTATTCCAGGCCGGTGTACATGACCGGACAGGCGCCGGTGGCGCTGCAGAGACGGCGCGCCAACTGACGAATCGTCTCTGCGGGGATACCGGTGATATTTTCCACCACTTCCGGCTGGAAATGCTGCACGTATGTTTGCAAATCATCGAAACCGTGGCACCAGTTTTCGGCGAAATCTTCATCGTACAGATCCTCGTCGATCATGACTTCGATCATGCTCAGGGCCAGAGCTCCGTCGGTGCCGGGCCGGATGGGGATCCACTCAGCGCCGGTGCGGGTGACGGTCTCGGTACGCCTGGGATCGATGACCACAACGTCCGCTCCCCGCCTCGCCGCCGCCTCCAGCCGGTGCATATCCAGCGGCGGAGAATCCGTGGCGGGATTGGCTCCCCAGACCACCAGCATCTCGGCGTTCTCCATGTCGGTAAACATGTCGATCAGCATCCGCCCCATGGTCACATGCGGGGCGATCATGGCGAAGGAGACGTAGCAGAGAGCGCCCACCCCCATCGTATTCGGCGATCCGAACGGAAACAGCACGTTCGAGGCCGACGACACGGCTACGTCCCGGGGCTGGAACATGTCGCA
>JALGZU010000543.1 GCA_025774735.1 candidate division LCP-89 bacterium
AACTGAAGAAGATATTGAAAGGATACGGTTTCTAAGATGTACTTCGTGCCTGGTCTACGACACTTAATACTAAGGAACTCCGGGGTTGTTTCCGGTGCCGGAAGTACGTCCCGTTCGGGCAAAGAAACTGAATCAATCCGGGAGAATAAGTGATGATGAGGAATCCGCAGGAACATCCTTCACGAGAAGACCTGATTCGAGTGCTGAAAACAGGGCGGAACCATTATGCCGCTCATTTGAGGGAGTGCGCCGGTTGTCGCGAAATGTTTGAGATGCTCAAGGTCACGCTAACCTACCGGGAACAGGTTACGGAAACTGCCAGTGCCGATTTGATCCTACGCTGTGCTGCAATACCTCTTCTGGCTCGGTCGACACGACCGCAACGGAAACAGCGGGGACGGCTGCAATTTGATTCCTGGTCGACACTGCCGGCGATGGCGTTGAGATCTATCGATCTCGGAGGGGAGCGTCGCCTGCGCCTGTCAGCGGGATCATATACCCTGGAGCTGGTGGCTCAACGGCAGTCCGACCGTTGGGAATTCTGGGCTCGGATTATCCGAAAAGGTACGGAGCCTATCCCTATGTTTGTGATCCAGGCCGGGAGACGCAAGATCGCTGCTGGCGCCCACAGTGTGTTCGCGTGGAGCGATCGGTATCCTCCACGTAGAATGAGTTTGATTTCCTCGACCATGAGAATCGAGTTTGAGCCTATCGACTGGAGTGCTGCTGCAGAACAATGAAGAAGACCGTTTCAGAGTTCCTGCGAACCGGCGACACGGACGGTGAACGCCCGGAGATTCTGGCCGAAGACTGCCGGTTGGCGATACATGAGGTAGTGCAGAAGTCTACCGCCGAGGGCATAAGCATGGCCCGCAAATTCCTTCGCCGGGCAACGCCGCTGAGGGGGGTCTTGCTGCAGGCTGCCTACCGAGCCTTGGGCTGGTCGCTTCACGTCGCCACGCGGACCGCCGAGGCTGAGCAAGCGTACGTGAAGGCCAGATCGCTGGCCCGCCGCGATCCCCTGGTGCGCGGGCGAATCGATCGCATTCTCATCGATGTCTACATGTATCTCGGACATACTGAGAAAGCCAAACGCCACAGCCGGTTGGCCATGACTACTTTCCGCAAACTCGGCAATCATGCGGAGCTGGAGAGAACCCGCATCAACTATGCCAATTTATTGCATCGACAGGACAAGCATCGGCAGGCCCAGAAGCAATACCGTAAGGCCGGTGAATACATGAAGAAAGTGGGCGACCGGCTGCACCAGGGGCTGTGCCAATACAACGAGGGGAATACTCTAGTGCAGTTGATCGAATTCGACCGAGCGTTCAAACTGTATCAAAGCGCCGAGAAGATCTTTGAGGGTCTGGGCTACGGACTTTATGGCAACGAAGCGAGGTACGGGCGGGCCTGGATGTTTATGCTGCAGGGAGATTACCACAAGGCCTTGTTGTTGCTGTCCGAATGTGAGCAGTCTTACCGTGAGCACGGCCAACCACGTGGTGTTCTACTCTGTAATTTGGATCGGGCTGAAGCCTTCCTGGGACTAAACCTCTGGACCGATGCTCGAGACGCGGCGAAACGTTCGGAAAACTCAGCACGTAAATTGGGTATGGATTATGAGGCAGCCAAAGCAGCACTTTTTCTGGCAAAGGCTGCCTTTGCAACCGGTCACGTACGGCAGAGTCGAACAGCCCTGAAAAGGGCCGAGGAACGTTTCGCCAAAGAGAACAACCGGCCGTTTTTGGCCACCACCCGTTTCTTCAGAGCCGTTACCGATGACTCGCGGGACAAAGCCGAACAAGTGAAACAATCGGGTCGACTGTTCCATCGAACCGAGTTACCGGTCTGGGGCGCCTTCTGCGATCTAACTCTGCTGGAGTTTCCCGGGCAAGAGAAAAGTGCTCTGAAGCGGCTGCAATCCAATCGGGCGGTTCGTTCTATTCCCCACCTTCTGGCGCTGTGGCAGACGGCGCTGGGAGATCACGAAGCCCGAAGGGACAATTGGGCGGGCGCCCGAAAGCACTGGACCCACGCCGCCAACGTCCTGGACGAAGTCCGCGCCAAACTTCCTCCCGTGGAACTACGTTCGTCCTTTCTCAAGAGCCGCGGCGATCCGTATTTGCGCATGGTGAACGCCGAACTACAGAATAACAGCGCCGCCGCCTCGGCCTGGTCGGAGCGGCATCGCACGGCGGGAGTTTGGTCGGCGGCCGTCACCGACCCGGAAGCACGGCGGTTGCGGCAAAAAGCCCGCGACAGCCTGGCCGCCCTGGCTCAGCAGGTTATGGCCTTGTCATCTTCTATCGAACGGGGTCGAGGAAGACGATCATCGACCG
>JALGZU010000544.1 GCA_025774735.1 candidate division LCP-89 bacterium
GATCTCGTCGCTGGCTGGCAGAATACGGGGGAGAGCTTTCCCGAATACAACGGCGGAATCGTCCGGGGTCCCGATGAGTTAGCCTTGCTGTCCGTCCGCCCCAACCCCTTCAACCCCACCACTACCATCAGCTTCTCACTGCCGGATGCCAGCCTTGTTATGCTAAATGTATATGGCATTACTGGCCGTTTGGTCACCACTTTGATTGACGGCTACCGTGACGCTGGCACACATGAGATCACCTTCAACGGATCGAATCTGGCGTCGGGAATTTACGTTTACAGACTGGAAGCAGGGGAGGCTTCAGTCTCCGGGAAGATGGTTCTGGTGAAATAAGTCTTATAAAGGGGAGCCAATCATGTTAAAGATGTTCGCGACTTTGTCAGCAGTCCTGCTCCTAGCAATGGCTGCTCATGCTGAAACCCTACTCGTTCCCAGCCAATATCCTACCATTCAAGCGGGGATTAACGCGTCGGTAGACGGGGACACGGTTCTGGTTTCACCCGGGACCTACGTAGAAAATATCGACTTTCGCGGGAAAGCCATTACCGTAAAGAGCGAACTGGGCGCCGTATCGACCATCATCGACGGCAACCAGGTTGCGAGCACGGTGATGTTCGAAAGCGGTGAAGACGAGGATTCCATACTGGAAGGCTTCACGGTGACGAACGGTCTGGGCGGAGGCAGTTATCCGAATTATACCGGCGGGGGTATCACCTGAAAAGACGGGTCCTCTCCGACCATCAAGAATAACATCATCACGGGGAATACAGCCAGTACGGCGGGTGGCGGGATCGCCAGTCTGGATTACTCCGAACCGATCATCGCGAACAACATCATTACTCAGAATACGGCTGAGGATGGCGGCGGCATTTACGGCGACGATTCCTATCTGACCATTCTGGACAACACCATCACGGATAACATTGCCACTTTCTACGGCGGCGGAATCTACGCCTACTACACCGGCGCGATCGTCATGAACAATGTCATTTCGAGGAATCGTGCTTCCTACAAAGGCGGTGGGATGGGCATCCTCGAAGCCACGCATACTTCCTACCCGATCTGGGAAATCTACAACAACATCATTTCTGATAATTCGGCTGAAAACGGCGGCGGCGGGATCTCGATCCAATGCAACTTCCCTGCCCCCGGCCACAAAATCACGAACAACACCATCACCGGAAACAGCGCCAATACAGGCGGCGCCTTGGCCCTCTATCTGAGTGCGTACCCGGTTCTAACCAACACGATTCTGTGGGACAACAGCGCCCCGGAGATCTATGTTTCCGAAGGCGGTGGAGAACCCACCGTCAATTATAGCGACATCATGGGCGGCTGGCCGGGTATCGGCAACATCAACCTTGCCCCTGAATTCATCTACCCTGATCAGAGCGACTACCGCCTGAATTGGGGTTCGCCCTGCATCGATAGCGGCAATCCGGCTCCGCAGTACAACGATCCGGACGGAACAGTTGCCGACATGGGTGCTTTCTTCTACGATCAAAGCCTCCCAGTGCGCGTCCTATTAACACCGCATGGCATACCCATCCAGATACCTGCAATCGGCGGCAGTTTCGAATATACTAGGTGGGCGACAAACATCGATCTTGTATCGCAAGTGGTCAGCGCCTGGTGCGATGTGACCATGCCATCTGGAACCGTCTATGGGCCGACATTGGGTCCTGTATCGATCACCCTGAATTCGGGGCTGACCATCGATAGGGTGAGGACGCAGGCTGTACCCGTGGGCGCTCCGGCGGGGATGTACTCGTACAATGCCTACGCAGTGGCCGGATCCGATACGTCCACTGATTCCTTCAGCTTCGTTAAGCTGGGAGCAGGTGGCATGGAGGGATTGGATGGTTGGTTCAACACCGGCGATTCTTTCGGTGATATTGCTTCGGCGACAAATGCCGGAGTACCTGAAACTTATTCGCTGGATCAGAATTATCCCAATCCGTTCAATCCGGTGACGACGATCCGGTTCAGTCTGCCAGAGGCTTCATGGGTGACAGTGGAGATCTTTGACGTTTGCGGGCGATCACAAGGATCGCCCCTACAGGGCTGGCGCGATGCCGGCGCCCAAGAAGTCATTTTCGATGGTTCGAACCTGGCGTCAGGGATTTACGTGTACCGGCTACAGGCCGGGCAATTTACGGCTAGCGGGAAGATGGTGCTGATGAAGTGACGCTGTATGGTTGTTAAAGGGAGAAACATGGGACAGAGATCGTGTCCCCGTACTGCTGATGATAGGAGTGAAACCCTAGTGAGATTCAAACTCTTGTTACTGAGCCTCATTACCCTGCTAATGACATATCAGACTTGCTACCCGCAAC
>JALGZU010000545.1 GCA_025774735.1 candidate division LCP-89 bacterium
GCCAGAGTCTTTTTGACCTGCTTGAGGTCGTTCAGGAGCAGTTCGCCCGCTTTTTTAAGCTGCACTGCCAGGGCAGTATCCAGAACGTCAGATGAGGTCAGCCCGCGGTGAATCCAATGCGCTTGAGGTCCAACGTGTTCGGCCACGGAGGTGAGAAAGGCGATCACGTCGTGGTGTACTTCGGCTTCGATCTCATCGATCCGCCCGACGTCGAATCCGGCGCGATCTTCGATGACCGTCAGCGCCTCCCGGGGCATCTTTCCGGATTCGGTCAGGGCGCGGCAGACGGCCAGTTCCACCTGAAGCCAGGCGCCGTATTTGGCCTCATCGGACCAGATCTCCGACATATCCGGTAAACTGTATCTGGCGATCAATGTATCCTCTTATGATAGGTTCCGTTCATGGCTCACCGGTACCACTCAACGCGGCATCTCCTCCAGCCGAAGATTGAGATCGATCGTATAACCGTCACGGTAGATGGTAAAGGTCAACATGTCCCCGACTTTCAGATCCTCGTTTTCCAAAAACGAGCGCACGGCATTGTAATTCGCCACCGACTGCGCGTTGATGGCGGAGATGACATCGGCGACCTGGAATCCCGCCTTCTCGCCCGGACTGCTGGCTTCGACGTCGGTAACGATCACCCCGTCAGTCGAAGGCAGTTTCATTGACAGGGCGATAAGCCTGTCCAGATTCTGAATGGACAAACCGGTCCAGTAATTGCGATTGACGCCGCCTGCAGCCAGTAGGGCGTCATTGATTTCCTTGATCCGGTTAATGGGTGTGGCGAATCCGATCCCCAATGATCCGCCACCTTCGGTAAAAATTATCGTGGCCATGCCGATTACTTCGCCCAGACTATTGACCAGTGGACCGCCCGAATTCCCGCGATTAATGGAGGCATCGGTCTGGATCATATCTTTATAAATGCGCCCTTCCGAAGTACGGTTGAAATCGTGATTCAACGCTGACACGACGCCGACTGTGGCCGTCGGTTGGTCGTAGTTAGAAAAGAGGCCGAAGGGATTACCCAGAGCGATGGCCCACTCACCGATGATCACGTCATCCGAGTTACCCAATTCGACATAGGGTAGATCGTTACCGTCTATTTTGAGCAGGGCAATGTCGCTGTAATAGTCGGCGCCGACGATCTGGGCTTCGTGCTTTGCACCACCCGTCGTGGTCACCAGGATCTCGGTGGCATTGTGCACTACGTGCTCGTTGGTGATGACGAGTCCGTCAGGACTGATGACAAAGCCCGAACCCAGGTTCTCGACCTTTTTACTGTAGTTCCTCCCCTGAAAGAGTTCCCGCCAGAAGGGATCATTCCAGAAGGGATTGGGGCTACGGTACTCGCGCACCTGGATGACGTTGATCCCGACGACTGCCGGTGCGACCTTCTGGATCGCCCGGGTGATGGCGTTCTTCCTGCTCTGGTAGATTTCGTCGGTTATGTCAGCGATATACTGGGTTTGCTCCGTCGTGGGATGTTGCAGCCGTGTCTCCGTCCGCAGGGGATTTTCCATTTCAGGAGGATCTTTGGGGTCGTGGATGCTGGTATACTCCTTCACGCCGAGAACGAGCACTGCGCCCAACAGAAATCCCAAAACTAAATCTCGCCATACTCGCATCATTTGATATCTTTGACTTTATCCCAGTCTGCCAGAAATTGGTCGATGCCCCGGTCGGTCAAGGGGTGCTTGGCAAGCTGTTCGATAACCTTAAACGGCATGGTGACGACATCCGCTCCGATCAGAGCCGCTTCGACCACGTGCAAGGGGTGGCGCACCGAAGCGACCAGGACTTCGGTCGGAAAGCCGTAGTTGTCGTAGATGCTCACGATCTCTTCGATCAGATCCATGCCGGACGAGCTGATATCGTCCAACCTCCCCACAAAAGGACTGACGAAGGTTGCGCCCGCTTTGGCGGCCAAAATAGCCTGGGGAGAACTGAAGACGAGCGTCATGTTGGTTTTCACGCCGTCTTCACTCAGGTGGCGACAGGCTTTCAGTCCATCCAGGGTTAAGGGCAATTTGATGGTGATGTTCTCGTGTATTTCCGCAAGGGACTCGGCTTCTTTTATCATGCCGTCGGTTTCCAGCGAGACCACCTCCGCTGAAATCGGGCCATCGACGATGGAGCATATTTCGGTGATCAGCTCGCGAAAGTTGCGTTTTTCCCGGGCGACCAGCGTTGGATTGGTGGTGACGCCATCTAAGACTCCCAAACTGGCCGCTTGACGGATCTCTTCGATGTTCGCTGTATCAATGAAGAATTTCATCTGTTCTCCGGTTAGTCGATTTAAACTTCAAACGGAAACTCAAAGGCGCTCTCATCA
>JALGZU010000546.1 GCA_025774735.1 candidate division LCP-89 bacterium
ATGGCAGCCCAGAGAACGATCAGAATCACGCCGCCGGGAATGCCGCTCTCCACCGTGGCGTCCAGAAAATCGTTGTGCGCTCCGGCGGTGGAGCTGTAGTTGTCGTAGGCGACGCCGTACCGTTCGAAGGCTGGCAGCCAATTATCCTCGCCCACCCCCAGCAAGGGGTAATGTCCTATGATGTTCAATGCGCTCTTCCAGAGGTAGATACGAGTGGGATCACCCTGCTGTTCGGCCGGGACTTCGGACACGCCCAGGCCGCGTTTTAACCTCTCGCCCGAAGCGTTGAAAACCGTATTGGGCAGGATCAGCATCGCCGCTATCAGGAGCAGTCCCGCCAGGCGTAGCTTGCGCGAACCGAAGATCAGGAACAGTGCTCCACAGCCGGTCATTCCCAGCATCATCGTCCGGGCCATGGCGGTTGTCACCGAAACCGCTCCGCAGAGAACCAGCGCGCTAGATTTGAGCAGCTTGTCCGAATAGAGCACGGCGGTCACCGGTAATACCAGTCCGATCATGCCCGCGAAGGTCAGGTGGAAATTTTGAAAGCCCGTGGCGTGGTAGCGGTTAAGCAGAACATCCAGGGGCCTGCCCCGCACGAGATCCCAGCCGGAAAAGTACTGATAAACGGCATATATCGCTAACAGCACCAGCAAAACCGAAACGAGACCGAATGACTTTCTCAGCCAGGCGCGCTTCGATCCGATCACCAGCCCGGGAATGAGGGCCAGCAGGGTGGACCGCTCCTCCAGCCAGCCTTGCCAGTTGCTAAGGTAGGGTGAAAAACTGACCGCTATTAGGGTCCAGAGCAGGTAGAGACCGATGAATAAATATAGTGGTTTTTCTTGTGGAATGGAAATGGATTTGCAAAAGACGAGTGCGCCCAGAACGATGGGGATCAAGAACAGGTTGGCCGCTGCGATCGAGATCAGCATGACCGCGGGAAAGAGGATGCTCAGAGCTATCCAGACCTTTCGGACGGTGTCGATCCCCCCGGCTCCTGATGCAGCGGTTTGAGGCGCTTCCATGCGCGGGTTTCGGCTGATGGCTATTCCTGCCGGTACTCTTCCAGCCCTTTCTCGTAGAGGTTCTGGCCGTGGCAATCCTGGGCGACGATGCAGCGGAAATCCTCCACTTCCAGGCGGCGGATGGCTTCCGCTCCCAAATCTTCGTAGGCGACGACTTCCGCCTTCTTGATGGACTTGGAAATCAGGGCGGCGGCTCCGCCCGTCGCCGTCATGTAAACGCCCTTGTGCTTCTTCATGGCGTCGACGACTTCGGGGCTGCGCGCCCCTTTTCCGATGGTCCCCTTCAATCCGTGCTCGTGAAGCGTGGGGCTGTAGGCGTCCATGCGGTAAGAGGTCGTCGGACCGGCTGAACCGATGGCGTGCCCCGGCTTGGCGGGTGACGGGCCCATGAAGTAGATGATCTGCCCCGTGATGTCAATGGGCAGTTCTTCACCTTTTTCAATCAGGTCAACCAGGCGCTTATGCGCGGCATCCCGGGCGGAATAGATCACCCCGGTGATGCTGATTTTATCCCCGGCTTTCAAGGATTCTACGATGTCGTCGGTTATCGGCGGTGTGAGGCGTTTGATGTCGGCGTCCACAGATAGTTCCTCTTTGTATTTTTGTGATATGCGATCTTAACGATGACGTGGTGGTACAGGAATTGGAGAGCGTCCTTCTTCCTTTTTCGGCAGTGTTAAGGCATTTATAGCATTTGTGGCACCGTCACCCAGTGTATAACCTTCGCCGCCGATGTTGACGTCAGAGTAATCATCCAACACTATTTGGTATTCGATTATAGCCTGAGTTGTATCTTTAAGCTGAGCGTGGTAGGTCCCAGCAATCTGGTATTGAGCGAGCCCACGAATCGTGCGCACGGGATGCGTGCTCTCAATTTGCCGACACTCATTAATAAAACGATCGGGATCACCTAACCGATACTCAACGCTCTTCAGAGCCGAATAAGAGTAGAGTCCCACCGCACCAGAATGGGATCTCCCCACCCAACTATCCGGATATTCCCAAATGATTTTCCGATAAAGAGCCAAAGCTTGGGTAGTGTCCGGCTCAAAATGCGCCAGTATTTTTAAGGCTTCGGGGTGTGTCTCACCGAAAATCCAGCCCCATATCTCATAAATCTGATTGTCAAAATTATTAAGCAGCAGTCGACATATCTCTCTGGCCCTATTCGTATCCACAAACGTTTCCACTCCGTACTTACCGGCATAAATTCTTAACATGCTAACATAGGCGCTAATGGCGAGATTGTGGTCTTCGCCATCCACTGCTTTCGGGAAGTGATCAATGACATATTGGTACG
>JALGZU010000095.1 GCA_025774735.1 candidate division LCP-89 bacterium
CATCTGCAGCGAACAGCCGGTTCATATTGTGCAATTAAAATGAGATAACGAGAAGGTATAGACCACCACCTAATAATATACGCTAAAAATAATCCAAAGTCAAGAGGCTGCAAAAGATTGCGCAAATTTTCTACACCCAGTTCACCTCGGATTACCGGGAAGCTGAAGAATAAGTAATCGGGGACGCTCTTTGAACCAAGCGTCTAAATCATACAAAGTTACGCCCGATATAAATAATAAATCGTGATCTGGATCACGTTCTTAATCCAACTGGCGTTAAGATGTACCCACCCATCCGTGAGGAATTCACATGCCCGCTTCTAATAAGAAAAGCGCGCCCAGAGGGCGCGCTTTGTTCTCATCGTATCTCAATCCTATCGCATCCAGTATCGTAATCTATCTCATCAGGACGATCTTCTCGTTTAGTGTATGTCCATTCAAATGCAAGCTGTAGACGTATACCCCCGAAACCAGCCCGGAAGCTTCGAAGATGACCTCGTGAGCTCCCGCGTCTTGCCAACCCTCGAGTAGTGTCCGCACTAGCCGCCCAGAGACATCATATACGTGTAATCTGACTTGGGAGGCTTCGGGGAGCACGAAGGAGATCTTCGTCGATGGATTGAATGGGTTGGGGTAAGCCCCCTTCAGGATTGGTACCGATGGCATCGCGGATGTTCCAGTATCATCTTCTTGATTGAAATCCCCGCTTACCGACCAGTTCAAAGCGGGATTACCATCGAGCGAAGCATCAATCTTTTCGAAGGTAAACCGGCCCGATCCGAAGAACTGCACCGGTTCGATTTCACCGGCGTAAACATTCAAATGGTATTCACCCGCGGGTGCTCCCGAGGGTACGTTCTGAGTAAGTTGCCGGCTGAGGGTTTCGCCCGGTTGCAGCGTCAGGCTTCTGGGTGTAATTAGCGGTCCGAAATGACCGCCGACCGGCAGAGTGACGTCCACCCAGGCGTCGAGGGTCAGCGGAATGCCGGATAGATTCTCCAGAGTTACCTGATAGTTGAACGAGCCGCCTCCGGAAGGAATGACAACGGGTGGATTCAGAGCGGCGACTGTGACCAGTATTTCTCCGTTGCCGGACTGATCGTAATACAGAGCGCCTAGATCGGCTCGGGTGCCATCGGGATCCATGAATTCAGGATCGGCGACTCCAGCATCGATGGCAGGCGACTCCCAGACCAGGTTGAAATTTTGGTTCGCAGGATCCGCCAATCGGGGATCATCCAGGATATCTCCGTACCCGTTGATACCATTCACCTGGGCAGCCAGTTGAATAAACTCAGGGTATGTTAACGTCTGACCGCCATTCTGGTATTCATCATATCCCCAGGCGAACCTGGGATTTCCGCTCTCGCTGTACCAGAGATTGTGATGGTATTCCACCGTGGGATCATCAACCATCATCTCGTCGACCTTGAAGGCGACGCTGTCCGGCGAGACCACGACGAGGTTATTGAAGGTTTTATCGTAGGATGATGGCGAGGGATCATTGCCGTTGTAATTATAAATGCCGACGTGAACGTTGTCGTACAATGTATTGTTATATATCTCTAATCCGATCCCACCGTAATAAGTTAAAGCTCCTTTTTCCCAGAGGGTCGTGTTGTGGTAGATGATGTTGTGATGAATCTTGCCGTAATCCGAGTGCTTGATCCAGATTCCCGAGGCTTCGTTGTCGTACATGACATTGTAAGCGATCTCGTTACCTGTACTGCCGGACCACATCTGCAATTCCGGATCGTATTGACCGGACAGGTAGACGCCGTGTTTGTTGAACCGGAAGACGTTGTAGTTAAAAATGCCGAAATCACCTTCCGAGCGGATGCCGGCGCCGTTGAAGGAGCCTTCGTGCCCATTGATCAAGGTCAAGCCTTCGATCCGAATGTAGTCTGCGCCCAGCTGCACCCAGAAAACCAGTCCGATAGTGCCATCGACAATGACCTCACCGCCGCCGTAGGAGAAATAGCTGATCATGTTGTCGTAATCGGTCCCGCTATTGGAAACAACCACGTTTTCGAAGTAGGTGCCGGCCATAATGAGAACGTTATCCCCGGCCTGCGCCGTATCCGATCCTTTTTGAATTGTACGAAAGGGCTGCGCGAGGGTGCCGGGATTTGCGTCACTGCCCGTGGTGGATACGTAGTAATCCACGGCGAAGGCAACCGGTGTAACCAGGAGTAGTATCAGGGGCAGAATCAGTACCGAAAATCTCTCTCGTCTGGTTACACATGTACTTATATATTTTAAGGTTATCATGTTATCTCCATCCAATTATTATGTCTTACCAGTGTTACGCCGCAGGACGGGGGATGTTTGCATGAATCTGCCGGAAACGGGCAAAAAGAAGGGCGTCCCAACCGGTGGGATGCCCTGTCTGGTTTTGTATGAGCGTGATTGCCACGCTCCGAATCGTTTCTCCTTATTTCATCAAAACCATTTTACCTGAAACCGAAGATTGCCCGGTTTCGAGGCTGTAGATGTAGATGCCGGAGGCCAGCTGGGAGGCATCGAAAATGATTTCATACTGGCCCGCATTCCTGTAACCATCCGCCAAGGTCGCAACTGTTCGTCCGCTGACGTCGTAAACAGTCAGCAAGACCTCTCCGGCTGAGGGCAAGCTAAATCCGATCGTGGTCACTGGGTTGAAGGGATTGGGGTAGTTTCGGATCAACAGGTACTCTTCTGAAAGCGCTACAGGTAATGGCGAAAAAGCGACGGGTCCTTCGAAGGGATCGCCGGTATTGATCCAGCCAGAGCCGCTGTCTCCGTCCGTGGAGCCGAGTTTAGCGAAGACGAAACTGCTCTTCGAAGTATCCGAACCCACTACCGCGTAGGCGTTGTAATGATATATCCCATAGGGTGCGCCAGCCGGAACGTTCTGCGTACGGAGTCTGTCCACATTGCTGCTGGCGGGCGAATTGAAGTCGATGGGCCCGATGACCGGGCCGAAGACGCTCCCACTCGGCAGTGTGATATCGCACCAGACCGCCGTCACCTGCTGGCTTGCTGTGCTGTTCGAGAGAGTCAGCTTAAGGATGAAACTGCCGCCTGCGGCTGGCACGACGATCGGGGCATCCATGGGCGTGGCCAGCATGCGCACCGGTTTGCTCTGATCGAAGTAACAGCCCCCCATATCCGATACGGTATAATCGGGATCGGCGTAGAGCGGCGACGGATTGCCGGTATCGATGCAGGGTGAGCCCCATGAAATGTCAGAATAAGCCTGCGCGCCTGTGGCAAAGAGGGGATTCGCATCGATATTGCCGGTGCCGGGCCAGCCGCCTTCGATGTCGGAATAGGTGATCGTGGGGGGAAATCCGGAGATCTGGAAGGGTGAATTTCCACGCACGATGAGGCTGGTCATCGTGTACGAATTGAGTTGAATGAGCAAACCGCCGCTGGTTGTGGCTGTATTATCGCGGACGGTATTCTTATAGAAGGCTCCGCTGCCACCGAAAAGGTATACTCCGCCGCACTGTCCTAAAGTGGTGTTGTGGGCGACGGAATTACCCCTCATATCCGAATTTAAAGTATTGTCCGCGTAAATGCCGCCGCCATACGTTGCGGAATTGTAACTGATGACATTATCGGTTATCACCTGGTATGAGTTAGATATGTATATCCCACCTCCGTATTGGTTGGCCCCTGCAGTGTTACCTGATATGAAATTGCCGTGTATGATATTGTTCGATCCGGAGCAGTAAATCCCACCTCCGTTATAGCCGGAGGCATTATTACTGATGATATTATTCTCTATCGTATTTCCGGATGACCAGCAGCAAATTCCTCCTCCTGTCCCGGACGTTGCGTTATCCACGATAACGTTCCCGGAAACGATCGTACCGGGTCCAACAGCAAAAAGGATGATCCCACCACCGTCATCACCCGCGAAATTACTCTTGATAATATTGTCAATTATTGACGCGCTTATATAATAAGCCTTTATTCCACCGCCACAGTCGTTGGTTGTGTTGAATTCGATGGTATTATTACTTACGATGCCATAGGAATTGTCCAATACAATTCCGCCGCCGTCATCCCATGAAGAGTTGGCGCTGATGGTATTGTTGGAAATGTCAACAGTACCTTCATTAATCCTAATCCCTCCGCACCAATCGTCTGCCGAGTTGGAGACGATCTCACAATTGGTAATAATCGGATTTGAGTATTCGAGATAGATACCCCCGGCATCGTCGTTTGCATGATTGTTGTTGATGGTGCAGTTATCGATCAGTACATTTGAAAATTCGAAATAGATCGCCCCGGCATCGTCGTTAGCGTGGTTGTTGCTGATGGTGCAGTTGTCAATTAGTACATTGGAGTAATTCCCCCAGACCGCTCCGCCTCTCCCATTGGCCGTGCAGCTATCAAGCACACAGCTGACGATCGCGGGGCTGCAATACTCAAATTGCAAGGCGCCGCCGTGGATGTCGGCACCGTCCGCCCAGCCTCGCTTGATGGTGCAGTGTTCCAGCCGGGATGAATCCTGCGCATATAAGAACCGAATCCCATGCCAGAAATTATTGGGGTTCAGGACGTCGAAGCGGATGGGTTCCGCTTCCGTTCCTACTGCCTGGAGGGTGGCGTTGTCCATCACAATCAGTTTGCAGTCGGCGATGAAGAGCACTTCCACGCCGGGCATGATGATCAGGGTGGAGTCCGGCGGTACGTGAAGCTCAGCCTGCACCAGCACCGTATCCGCCGACCAGACGCCGTAAACGTCCCCGTCGACCAGGATGATTTCGGCGCTGACCGTCTTAAATCCCAGGAGAATCAGTAGTAGGATAAATGCGTGTAGCCTCTTCATTTTGACCTCAACAGATATTGGATACGTTTTAATATACAAAAGAATTTCTGAAATGTCAAGGGATATATTATTTCGGGGGAATTTTAACAAAAGAAAAGGCGGGGGAGATGCCCCCGCCCTATGAGTAATATTTTCGAATAGTGCTCACTTTATTTCATCAGGACCATTTTGCCGGAGGCGGTGAAGCCGCCGGTTTCGAGGCTGTAGATGTAGATGCCGGAGGCGAGATGGGAGGCATCGAAAGTGATTTCGTGCAGGCCCGCATTCCGGTAACCATCTGCTAAGGTCGCAACTGGTCGTCCGCTGACATCGTAAACAGTCAGAAGCACCTTGCCCGCATGAGGCAGGGCGAAACCGATGGTCGTGGTTGGATTGAAGGGATTGGGATAGGGTTGAGACAAATGAAACTCTTCGGGACTCGATAGCGGCACAGTCGAAAATGCGGCCGGTCCTTCGAAGGGATCGCCGGTATTGATCCAGCCAGAGTCGCTGTCTCCATCTGTGGAGCCAAGTTTAGCGAAGACGAAGCTGCTCTTCGAAGTATCCGAACCCACTACCGCGTAGGCATTGTAATGATATATCCCGTGGGGTGCGACGGCCGGAACATTCTGCGTGCGGAGTCTGTCCACATTGCTGCTGGCGGGCGAATTGAAGTCGATGGGCCCGATGACCGGACCGTAGATGTTTCCGTTCGGCAGTGTGATATCACACCAGACCGCCGTCACCTGCTGGCTTGCTGTGCTGTTTGAGAGAGTCAGCTTGAGGATGAAACTGCCGCCTGCGGCGGGTACGGCGATCGGGGCATCCATGGGCGTGGCCAGCATGCGCACCGGCTTGCTCTGGTCGAAGTAGCAGGCTCCCATGTCCGATACGGTATTATCGGGATCGGCGTAGAGCGGTGACGGATTGCCGGTATCGATGCAGGGTGATCCCCATAATATGTCAGAATAAGTCTGCGCACCTGTGGCAAATTGGGGATTCGCATCGATATTGCCGATGCCGGCCCACCCGCCCTCAATATCGGAATAGGTGATCGTGGGGGGAGATCCGGAGATCTGGAAGGGTGAGTTTCCACGCACGATGAGGCTGGTCATCGTGTACGAACCGGTTTGAATGTGTAAACCACCGCTGGTTGTGCTGGAATTGTCTCGGATAGTATTCTTATAGAAGGCTCCGCTGCCACCGAACAGGTATACTCCACCGCACTGGCCTAAAGCGGTGTTATGGGCTACAGAATTACCTTTCATATCCAAATTTGTAGTATTGTCCGTGTAAACACCGCCGCAATACGTAGCGAAATTGTAACCGATGACGTTGTCGGTTATCACCTGGTATGAGCTAGATATGTATATCCCACCTCCGTATTGGTTGGCTCCTGCAGTGTTGCCGGAAATGAAATTGCCGTCTATGATAGTATTCGATCCCGAGCAGTAAATCCCGCCGCCCGAATAGCCGGATGTGTTATTACTGATGATATTATTTTCTACCGTATTCGCGCTTGAAAAACAGGAAATTCCACCTCCGGTTTGGGAATTGGCATTGCCCACAATAATATTTCCTGAAATGACGGCACCAGGTCCACCGGATGTAAAAATCCCGCCACCGTCATCATTCGCATAATTACTCTTGATGAGATTGTTTATTATGGAAGTACCTGAATCAGCCAGCCTTATCCCACCGCCGTAGTCGTTGGTCGAGTTGAATTCGATGGTATTTTCACGAACGGTTCCAAAGCAGTTGCTCAATGTAATCCCACCGCCATCGTCACCCGAAGAGTTAGCGCTGATGATATTGCCGGCAATGTCAACGTACGAGTCAACAGCCCAGATACCTCCGCACCAATCGTTTGACGAGTTGGAGACGATTTCACAATTGGTAATGATTGGATTTGAGTAATAGAAATAGATAGCCCCGGCATCGTCGTTTGCATGGTTGTTGCTGATGGTGCAGTTGTCAATTAGTACATTGGAGTAATTTCCCCAGATCGCTCCACCTCTACCGTTAGCCGTGCAGCTATCAAGCACACAGCTGATGATCGCGGGGCTGCAATTCTCAAATTGCAAGGCGCCGCCGTGGATGTCGGCACCGTCCGCCCAGCTGCGCTTGATGGTGCAGTGTTCCAGCCGGGATGAATCTTGTGAATTCAGAAACCGAATCCCATGCCAGTAATTGTTGATGTTCAGGACGTCGAAGCGTATGGGTTCCGCTTCCGTTCCCACTGCCTGGAGGGTGGCATTATCCATCACAATCAGTTTGCAGTCGGCGATGAAGAGCACTTCCACACCGGGCAGGATGATCAGGGTGGAGTCCGGCGGGACTCGAAGTTCAGCCTGCACCAGCACCGTATCTGCCGTCCACATCCCGTAAACGTTCCCGTTAACCAGGATAGTCTCGGCGCTGGCTGTCTTAAATCCGAGGAGAAATAGTAGTAGGATAAATGCATGCAGCTTCTTCATGATGACCTCCACAGATATTGGATACGTTTTAATATACACAAGAATTTCTGAAATGTCAAGAGGTATATTTTTTTTGGGAAAATTTTAAATATAAAAGACGGGGGAAGCCTGCCAGAGGCAGACGAGCACCCCCGCCCTACGTTTTAATGGGTTTTCGAGTATTTAGTTACTTCATCAATACCATCTTGCCTGAAACCGTATACTGCCTGGTTTCGAGTCTGTAAACGTACACACCGGAAGTCAGGTGGGAGGCATCGAAGGTGACCTCATATTGTCCTGCGTCCTGCCAGCCGTTCACCAGCTCGGCAACCAGGCGTCCCTGAACATTGAAGACATTCAGTTTCGCCAAACCCACATCAGGCATCTGGTAACTGATCACCGTGGCCGGATTGAAAGGATTGGGGTAGACGTTGACCAGGGTATAATCTGTTGGATTGATTGCATTAACGGTTTCAGCCGGAGCTTCAAACTCCTCGGTCCACCAGCCGACCAGGTCTTCTCTGGGTATACCGTCCACGGCGCTCTTGGTGAAGGTGAAGGACGCTTCATCGTTCACCACGCGGGGCAGGCGGCTGCCGGTGTACATGGTGTATGTGTACATTCCTGCAGGAGCTCCAGGCGGGACGTATTGGGTGATGCTGCGGCTCACTGCACCATTCCCGGCCATGGCCAGGTATTTATGCAGGATCGGTCCGATCACGGAGCTGTTGGGCAGGGTGACTTCCGACCAGACTTCGGTGTAGATGCTGTCCGTCTCGTTGTTCACCAACGACGCGTCGAAGTCGAAGTTGCCGCCGCCGGCCGGGATCGTGATGGGAGGTGAAACCGGGGTGGCAGTGATGGTGGCATTGTGATAGTAATCCTCGATGTGGTCGGCGATACCGATGGTGGTGCAGTGGATGGCTCCGCCCATCGGTGCGATGTTATCGCTGTAGATGCCTACTACCTCGTAATCCGGCATGGCGGCTTCATGAGCAGCCAATGCTTGTGCCGTAAGCGCTGGCTCGGTAGTATAGATAGGCACCAGGATCTTGCCATTGATGATGACGCTGTTTATGAAGCTTTTGTAGTAGTTCCAGATATAGAATTGGTAAGGTGGCGGCATGGGACAGCGTACGACGTTGAAGGGTGTGCCGTAAATCGTCGGCACCTGCGCCATGGCAGCAGCGTGCTGTTCTATCAGGTTGTAGTTGGGTTCACCGGGCAGCGTCTGCGCGACCATGATGGTGGTGTCGTTCAGCATCTTAGCCCAGAGATCAATGTGTCCGGTCATATCCCATTGGTCGGGGATACGTTCGTAGATGTGCACAGAAGTTGCACCGAAATAATCCATAAGTTCTTGCTGGCATCGAGCATGTGACCAGGATGGATTATTCAAGTAGAGTACGTTACTGCACATGACCGTCCCGTGTCCGTCAGACATGTAGTTGCCACCTTCGTGGTAGATGGGTGTCTCGTAGAAATTCATGTGCCACAGATCGGCCATGTAATCAGGGATCTCATCGTCATTAGGCCGGCTGTCGTAGTACTGCCAGTCGATCATGGCGATTTCGCCGGAAGTTTGACCCCAGATGAAATGGGGGCCGTAATCACGCGACCACATGGCATCCATCGCATGAAAGACGTATTCGATATTATCGATAGGCACACCGTTGTAAAGCAGCAGGCTGTTGCAGTTACTCATTGAAGCGGTATTTTGCACAACGATATAAACAACAGCGACCTCCTGGGCCTCCCTGACCATCTCCACGAACATGTCATCATATCCGAAGGGATACGCCACTTGCAGACCTTCCTGCAGTCCGAATTCGGGAACTGCACTTACGGGTTCCGTTGGGGGTGGTGTGA
>JALGZU010000547.1 GCA_025774735.1 candidate division LCP-89 bacterium
GCACACGATGCGCCTCCCGGGCATCTTCCTGCAAGTCCTGCAGTTTTACCGGTTTCCTCATAGAATCTTCTATCATGTGGATGAGCGCTTTCTGCTACTGTTGTTCTTCGAGGGCGGGCTCTTCCTTTTCCACTGGGGCAGCCGGAGCTTGCAGCTCGCCCTGAGCTGCCAGCCTGCGCGTGTACGCGAGGTGCGACTTGAGCATCTCCGAGATGGTGTAGAGTTCGGAGGCGTCCGGGAACTGTCCGATGGCGTATGCGATGACCGCTTCGGCGGCCTCGAACTTTTTTTCCTTCAGGAAACCGTTCAAGCTGTTCAAGAGGAAATGGTATTCGGCGCGCTGAGGCTGATCGCGCCAGACTCTGGCCGCTTCCAGATACTCAGTGCTGCGCTCGTTCAAGTACCCGAACGCCTCGACCTCCAGATGGAAACCGGGGTGCTGGCGGGAGGCGATCTCTTCGAAATTCCGGCTGGCGTGCTCGTAAATTTCCAGATCCATGCGGTTGTACTTCCTGATGCATTCGATGGCATCTTCCGGGACAGTTTCCCGCGGCGGCCGGTTGGGCGTTACCTTCTCCCGAACGTAGTAAGGGGTCTGCCAACCGAAAATCCTCTTCATGAGGATTACGGACTCATCGAACCTCTCGGTCAAGCCGGTAATGGCGAAGGTTTCGGCGAGATTTTTCTTGGCCAGTGCCACGGCTTCGGCGGAATATTCGCCGTGTTTCAGTTTACCAACACCGGAGAGGTACTTGGTCTGCTGGTTGTCGAGGGTCTGGTAGGTGCGGCTGCGGGCGAATTCGGTCAGGCTCAGCTTTTTCCCGGCGACCTTGTCGTAAAACTCATGTTCGGAATGGGCGAGGATGTAATAGTATTCCGAGATGATCCTGTCGACGGGATCGCGCAGCATGGTGATGCAGGTGGCCTTACTGGGCATCCGGGAGCGCTGACTGACGTTGAAGTGCCCCATGAGGACATGGATTTGCTTACGTTCTCCATCCGGGAGGCCTTCAAACCGATCCAGTTTTTTCTCGGCATCCTGCACGGAGCCGAACTGGATGATACGGGAGTCGCCGTACTGCCTCCTCAGGATGGCTTCCAAGGTGGTACCGGCGCACTTGATCAGGTGCAGGAAAGCGATCGGTTTGACCGGCTTGGCCTGATTTTCAGCGTTCATTTGATTTATTCCTCCTCTGTTGCTTGCGTGTGTAGATCAAGCACCGACTTCTTAATAATCGGCGAAGGCGCCGCTGTTGACGTCGGCGAGAGCCTGCGCGTAGTCGCTGTATTTTCCGATATCCATCCAGTATTCACGCACGGGGAAGCAGATGACCCGCCTGCCTTCATCGATCAATTGCGTCAGCAGTTCGGGCATGTCATAGCGGGCGCTCAGGGGGATGCAGCGCTGCACGTCGGGATTCAGGAGATAGATACCGGCGTTGACGAAATTCTGTACACTGGGCTTTTCGCTGATGCCGACGACGTTCACTCCATCGGTTTCGACGACCCCGTAGGGCACCTTGAATTCATACTGGCGCACGGCTAAAGTCAGGTCGGCTTCATGCTGGCGGTGGAAATCGAGCATGGCGCCGAAATCGAGCCGGGTCAAGATGTCTCCGTTGATGACCAGGAGGGGCTCATCGGATTCAGCCAGGAGACTTAAGGCACCCGCCGTTCCCAGCGGTTCATCTTCGGTCACGTAATTCAGATCGACTCCGAAATCCTGCCCGTCGCCAAAGTAGTCGGTGATCTTCTCTTTCATGTAGTGAGTGGAGACCTGGACTCGCTTGATGCCAGCTTCGCGGAGCCGTTCGATGGTTCTCTCCATGAGGGGGCGGTCTCCGACAGGCAGCATGGGTTTGGGGAGCTCTTCGGTCAGGGGGCGGAGGCGCTTGCCGAAGCCTCCAGCCATAATGACCGCCTGCAGGGGCAGCTCTCGGTTGGGCACCAGATCGTCGAGCAGGGCGAGATCGACGACGACACCCCCGTCGTCGAGTACGGGAATCTGGCGGAGGCGGTGGCGCCGCATCTGCTCCAGGATTTCGTCGTCCGAGGCTTCGACCGAAACAGTGATCGGTCTGGGATATTTCGAATCGGCCTTGCGGGCGAGCAGGTTGAAGACGGGGGTTTCGAGATCAATGTCGGTCAAGACGGCACGGCGGGTGTCCCCGTCGGTGACAGTCCCCACCAGGCAGCGCTCCTCATCAACCACCAGGGCGATCCCTTTGTGGTTGTCATCGATGCACTTCATCACCTGCAGGATAGTGGCATCGGGCGGCATCATCAAATCGGCAAGATTTCCGTTCATGTTCTGTTTTTATTAAAGT
>JALGZU010000548.1 GCA_025774735.1 candidate division LCP-89 bacterium
CGCGCAAGTACATCCGGGGTGTGGGAACCGCTCACGGCGGCGGACACCGCGTGAAGATCGAGACCATCAACGGGAACATCAGGGTGGTCAGCGGCAAGTAAGAAGGAGCCGGGTCCCGGCGCCGGCCGCCGATCGTGCTGTGTCGGCTCCGGACCCGCCCTGGCGCCCCGCCGGGATCAAATGGGAAATGTCGGACAAGAAAGGAGCTTTTATAATGAGAAAATCCATTGTATTCCTTTTCATTTTTGGGATTGTGAGTATCTGCGGCCGCGGGTTTGCCGAAATTGACATCCATCGCTGTTCGTCATTTATGCTCAAAAAAGAGCCGGTTCTGCTCTTTGGTCATAACTTGGATAGTGACGAGCCTGTACCCGGTATGGTCACTTGGATCTCTCAATTCGGTTCCGCGACTTTTGGTTCGTTGGGTGCCAATTTTCCTGACGGAGGGATGAATGAAGTCGGTCTTTTTATCTGGGAAATGTCGCTGATGAATACAACTTATATCCAGGATGAATCGCTCCCCAAGCTATTTATGATGCAGTGGATGCAGTATGTCCTGGATAACTTCTCCACCGTACAGGAGGTTATTCAAAGTACTTCTCGCATCGCGCTGGACGGCTGGAACTGGCATTATTTTGTGGCGGATCGGAGTGGGAATTCCGCCAGCATCGCTTTTATCTTGGGCCAACCGGTTATTCACACAGGTGATACCATGCCCGTCCCTGTGCTCGCCAATACACCCTATGCCGATGAAATGGAACGGCTCAAATATTTTCAAGGTTTTGGCGGCAGTTACTCTACATCATTCGAAAATGAACTTGTCCCCGGATTTGTCCTTGCCGCACGTCTTCTCAGGGAATATGAAACCTCCCAGCCGACTGTGGATTATGGCTTCCGCATATTGGAAGAGATGGGGGGAGCTGATCCATCGAAGTGGTCGGTAGTCTGCGATCCTCGAGAGAATAGAGTGTATTTCAAGACAGATCAGAGTTCCGAGATCAAGCATTTCAGTTTGGACGATTTCGATTTATCCAATCGCACTCCTCTCAAGAGTCTTGATATCGATATCGGAAAGACGGGAGACGTTGCCCAATCTTTCACGCCTCTTACTGCCGATGAGAATCGTAAGCAGATCGAAAAGAGATTGACCTCGTGGTGGAATCCCGATGATATGCCTGAAGGCTGGACAGATATGTCGACATTGATTAACAGATTCGCCTCTTATTATGGATCGCCGGCCATACAAGATATCTGGGACTTCCAGGGAACCTGGAAAGGAACAGCGCTGATCGCCAATGGGGAACCATACCCGGATCAGACTGACTGGGAAGTGGCCATTCGCTGTGAAGACGGCAGGGTTTTCGGGGAGATCACAGATTCCTCCGGCTATTTAAAAGAGGAGGCGCTGGAAAATTTTGCTCTTGTTGATGGAAGGTTGGCTTTTACTTTCCGAAAGAAAGAGAGTCATACAATATGTCAAGTTGAGTCATACTTAGAGAACGGCAAAATGGTGGGTAGCTTCGTCCTTTATAGGATGAGGTACGGTGAGCCTGGTCGGATTTCTTTGCAGAAGCAGTGAGTAAAATTCTAACGTAACACCGGGAACCGATATTGCGCCACCACGCCCCCAGGGGGCCGTCATGGCTGTTGGCTATTCCAGGGCACGCCATATAGCGTCTGATTGAGTGGCCTCAAGCAGCCCGCCGCCACCCCTGTTCACCCCTACAGAATTCCTCGCTGGTTCACCGCGCCCTCTCCAGGATTAATATACGACCACTAAAGTCGTGTATTAGAGGGCATCCTCTCTATTGTCGAGGATCGAGCGGCCGGGCCTCAGATCCGGCTACTGCGGCGGCAGCAGGCCGATGGCCGGCTTCGGCACCTTCGGCCGCGCCACCCGGCGGAACTCGAAACCGCCGACGTTGAGCGTCGGGAGTGCTCCGAACATCAGCACCGTCTGCCGGAGAATGAGGCCGCCGGCCAGACCGAGGACGGCGCCGACCGCCGCCACCGGAAAGACGGCCGTGCCGTTCATCCCCTGTATCCCGCGGTAGAGGCCGAGCATCAGCACGAGCGGCGTGACCAGGCCGAGCAGGACGTAGCCGATGAGGAACAGGCGGCTGCGCAGGAGCCGATCGACCGACTCGCGCGGGTCCGGCTGCTTCCAGGCGGCCTGCAGCAGGAAGAGGATCGCCAGGACCTCGAGAACGACCAGGGCGGCCGCCTCCGCCGCCATGAGCCGCAGCGTCTCGACGATCGCCGCGCCCCCCGTAAACAGGGCGAGGCCGATCATGATGGCGAAATGCCCGGTGACCATCGCGGAGACGATGAAGACGACCGGAACGGCTCCCGTTCTCCAGAAGGTGATCCCCTTCGAAGCTCCGAGCAGGATCCCGGTGTACGCCATGGTCGACACGGCGAAGACGATCCCGGTGGCGGCGATCGCCCTGAGGAACGTCCGGCCGCCCGGATCGGCCGCGAGGCCGCTGAAGGTGACGAGCACCGCG
>JALGZU010000549.1 GCA_025774735.1 candidate division LCP-89 bacterium
ATCAAAGCCGCCCGGATGAGCCATGATTGGAGCGAAGCGAGCCGGTCACAATTGATTCTCAATGAGTTCGCTCGTAGTAACGGGGATAGCGAAGCTCTTGAGACCGGGTTGCGTAATCTTTCCGTTTATTACGCCAATGCTGGTGAATACCCTGTGGCCATTAGAAACCGCGGTGAAGCCAGACGGTCAGCCGACGCACGCGGCGACGAAATTCAAACCGCCGAGGATGACCGAATTCTGGCCACGCTCTATGAATCAGCGGGCGAATACGAAAACGCCCGGGAAGCCATCCTCACTGCGGGACAGACTTTTTACGACTGGGAGGAAACTGGTAACTACGTTACGAGCGGCATATACCTCGGCAGGCTCTACCTGATTAGGGAAAACTATTCACAGGCCGCCACCTGGCTTGAGGATCTCAACCGGGTAGTCACCCAGTGGGAGATAGAGATCAAGGAACCGATTCCGATGCCAATCGAATATTACCAGCACCTGGGGCTTGCCTACGAAGGATTGGGTGACTATGGTCAGGCTCTCTCTGCACAACTGAAGGCACTCGATCTAGCGGGGGATTCCCCCACCCCCGCGTCAGCTATCACGCACCAGTATCTCGCAGGCATTTATTGGAAGATGGGCAAGCCCCAAGATGGCCTTGATCATTCCAGAATAGCCTACCGGCAGTTTACCCAACTGGGTTTGGATCAATATGTTTACTTAACCGAGAATACGGAAGCACTCATTTATCTTGACCTGGGCGACCGGGATCGGGCGCTGGAAAAAGCCAAGTCAGCACTGCAAGGGGCATTGACGTCCGGTGACCTGAAGAGTCGATCCCAGATTGAAAAAAACATCGGCCTAATCGAGCTGGCGGGCGGAGAGGCTGAGAAAGCCAAACGGCGCTTCCATAAAGCTCTAAGAATCGATAAAGAGATGGGATCGCTCACTGGTCAGGCCTATTCCAGCGTCAATCTGGGCAATGCGTACCTGCAACTTGACGAGTTGGACTCTGCCCGGGTATATCTGGCGGCGGCTCTCGAAGCCGGCAGAGCCTTGCCCGATCCTCGCATTGTATGCCGATCCGATCTCGGGCTGGCATTAGTCGAGTTAGAACAGAGACAATCCCGAGTGGCTCTCCTCAGGCTGCAGCAGGCTGACTCCATCGCCCGGCAATTGGGATTTCATGATCTTGCCTGGCGCATCGACCTGGCAGCTGCCAAGGCGTATGATCTTATTAACCGGACCTCCGATGCGCTGCTGAAACTCGACCAGGCCATGGAACGGGTGGAAGTGATGCGGGCCGCCATCGTTTCCGATGAGCTCAAAAGCGGATTCATGGAAAACAAGAGTGAGGTATATCGGCTGGCGGTCTCTCTCAATCTCAAACAGGGTGACAAAAAAGCAGCGCTTAATGCAGCAGAAAGAGCCCGTTCGCGCGCATTTCTGGATCTCTTAAAAAACAGCCGCACCGATGTAAAGTTCGGCCTGGATCCGGCAATCGAAGCGGATGTGCAGGCGGTCTCATCGCGCCTTTCCAGCCTGCATACAATCAGCACCCGGTTGCCGACAAAAGAATCAGATCGTACAGGCGGAGATGACGCCCTCCTGCAGCAAACTCTCACCTCCATCGATTCTCTACAGACGGTTTACGCCCGCCTGCTGCAGGATATCGAATCCATCCATCCCGGCTACAGGGATCTCGTGGCAGTTCAGCCCGCATCAGCCAATGCAGTATTAGCTTCCCTGGCAGCGGACGAAGCTCTTTTGGAGTATTTCTTCGTTTCGAATGGATTGATGACGTTTGTCCTCCAACGGGACGGCATTCAGGTTCACTTTTCGCCCGTACCTGCAGACACTCTTCTCGCCCGGATTTCAGACGTGCGTTACCGGATGGAGAGAACACTCTCCATCGAGGACCAATGCCGGGAGCTTTTTCACACGCTCATGGCACCCGTAGCAAAGTATCTATCCGGCGTCAAGCGCTTGATCATTGTGCCGGAAGGTCCGCTCCACTACCTGCCCTTTGCAGCACTTCGAGATAAAGAGGGGACTTACCTGATCGATAACTACGCCCTGAGCTTCGCACCGTCCGCCAGCGTTTTCCTCTTCTGCCGTAATCGAGCAGAACAGAAACCGAATTTCACCGATTTCCCCGTTCTGGCACTCGTGAATCCCAGCACCGCCCTGCCTTTGGAAAGCCTGTTTTTTGCAGAGAAGGAAGCGGTGACATTGAGTGGTCTTTTTCCAGGAACCTTCACCCTGCAAGCCGAGGAGGCAACAAAATCAAATCTAATAGCCATGGCACCGAACGCCGGGATGCTCCAC
>JALGZU010000550.1 GCA_025774735.1 candidate division LCP-89 bacterium
TCCGGTTATTCTCCAGATGGAGTACTCCCCGATGAATTCCCTTCCGCCATCCGTCGGTAATCCCCGAGTCGAATACAAAATCCTGGGCATCCTCGCCCTGGCCCACATGCTGATCCACGTCTTCACTAACGGCAACTACGGCATGTTCCGGGACGAGTTTTACTACATCGCCTGTTCGGATCATCTCGCCTGGGGGTATGTCGATCACCCGCCCCTCTCCCTGCTATTGTTGAAAATCAGCCGCATCGTCGTCGGCGATTCGGTGCAGGCGGTGCGGTTTCTGGCGACCCTGTCCGGTGGAGTACTGGTCTTCATGACCGGTCTTTTAGCGCGTGAAATCGGAGCCCGCCGGTTTGGACAGACGCTGGCAGGCCTGTGTATGGCGATTTCCCCCCTGCATCTGGCCATCACCGGTTTCTTCTCCATGAACGCCTTCGATTATCTTTTCTGGGCAGCGGCCTTTTACGTCGTCGTCCGCATCGTGAAGACGGGCAACGGGAAACTCTGGCTGGTTCTGGGTCTGGTGCTGGGATTGGGATTGCAGAACAAAGTCAGCGTGCTCTTTTTCGCCTTCAGCATGGTGGTGGGGATGCCGTTTACGCCTCTGCGGAGATATTTCAGGGACAGGTACTTCTGGCTGGGTGGAGGAGTCGCCCTGCTGATTTTTCTGCCCCATATCCTCTGGCAGGTCGCCTATGGCTGGCCCACGCTCGAATTCATGCGCATCGCCACCAAATATAAGATCTCGGAGATGTCGCCCCTGCAGTTCTTCGCCGGGCAGTTCCTCGAAATGCAACCGCTTAATTTTCCCATCTGGTTCCTCGGCCTGGTCGCTCTGTTGTTAATCCCGAAATACAAATCCTTCCGAATCCTGGGGCTGATCTACGTAGTCGCCTTCGTCGCCTTTGCCGCTCAGACCAGCAAGGTGTACTACCTATCCCCGGCCTACCCGCCGCTCTTCGCTGCGGGTGGTATTGCCATTGAACGACTCCTGCAGCGCGGTCTGCTGAAGTGGTTGAAGCCGGTCGTGTTAGTCGTTCTCCTTACGGCAGGTGCCATCATGGCTCCAATGGCCGTCCCAGTTCTCCCGGTCGAATCTTTCCTCAGCTACCAGGAGAAGCTTGGCATCGAGCCCGTCGTCGAAGAACGCCACGAAATGGGCGTCCTCCCTCAGCATTACGCCGACCGCTTCGGCTGGCCGGAGATGGCGGCTGCGGTGGCGGGTGTGTACCAGAGCCTGCCGCCCGAACAGCAGACCGACTGCATCATCCTGGGAGGCAACTACGGCGAAACCGGGGCTATCAACTATTACGGCAGACAGTTGGGCCTGCCGGAAGCCGTCAGCGGTCACAACAGCTACTACCATTGGGGCCCCGGTGACGCTTCCGGGAACGTCGTCATCAGCGTGGGAATCCCGGTGGAATACCTGGCTGAAATGTTCGAGATCGTCAGCCCGGCGGCACAGATCGAATCCCCTTATGCCATGCCCTACGAGAGTAATCTCACGGTTTACCTCTGCTACGGCTTGAAGGCTCCCCTGCAGGAAGTTTGGCCTATGGTGCGGCATTACGCGTGAATAGGTAAATAGCGAATTCTCAGCCGCAAATTTGAGGCGGATATCTCGATGGGTATCCGCCTTATATTTTACCGAGGGAGTGCTTTAATGGTTGAATCATCAAAAGTAAAAATGCTACAATTTAAAAAATCTCTTGACATATCATCACAGAAGTGTTATATTTGCTGTTGTAGGGACATCTATCACCAATATATTTAGTATAAGGGGATCAGTCATGAAACGTTTTCGATCAGTTTCCTTGATTTGCCTGTTGATGCTAGGTGCTACTTACGGCACAACGGCAAATGCCCAGAACTACGAGTTTAATCACTTATCATCCACTCTCATTTCCAGTGAATTCAATGCGATGGGTTTTGATGGGGCTGGTAACCCTTACTTCTTTACCACCTATGGGATTGAATGCGTCAATTATGGTCCTTCCTGGGTTCCCGTAATTCAAGATGTTGTCGCTACGCCAGGTTTAAGCCATGAAGCCGGATACCAGTTGTACTCAGGTGTGGATGACGACTTTGTTATTGCTGATGGAGATGTAGGGATCACCATCGTGGATGTGTGGACGATAGACTCGCTGTACATCAAGGCCACACTCGATCTCGGCGGAACCTGCCGGGTGGTCGCGGTTCAAGGACAAGAAGAGTACTACGCCTTCTGCGCGGTGGACGGTGTCGGTTTGGTGGTCGTGAACACCGAGGACAATACGAATCCTTTTATAGTCGCCACGTATTCGGACCCCGACCTCGTTATC
>JALGZU010000551.1 GCA_025774735.1 candidate division LCP-89 bacterium
GCACAGATTGAACGCGTGGCCCGGGAGCGGGGGCTGATGGTGGCGATCGAGTATCACAAGCGGTTTGACCGCCGCTCGCTGATCGCCCGGCGGCGCTGCCAGGCAGGCGAGCTAGGTGTCTTCGTGATGGGCGAAGCCAAGATGATTGAGCCCTACTATTATCGTTCCTCCAATTTCCAGAACTGGTTCACGACCGAATTTACCGATCCGTTCGTATATGTGGGCTGCCACTACGTGGACCTGGTCGGCTTCATCACCGGACTCCGGCCGGTGGAAGTCTCCTCGGCCGGAGTGGAGGGCACCTTCCCCAATGGCCGCAAAGGATACATGTGGGCCGTGGGTCGGGTTCGTTTTGAAAACGGCGCCTTGCTGACGGTAACGGACGGTCTGGGCTACCCGGATGATGGGGCCGGCGCCAACGAGCAGTGCTTGACTATGTTTTTCGAGGGCGCAGGCCGAAGCGCTGTCCTCAAGCACAACGATCAGTTTCGAGGTGTGGAGTACGCCTATCTTGAGCCCAAGAGCGCGGCGGCCAAGCGGTTTTACTACGTTAACCCGGACTTCTTTCAGTACATCCCATACGAGGGCGAAGGTTTGAAACCCGTAGGATACGGTGTGGACTCGGTCTGCAGCGCTCTGAAAACCATGTCGCGCATCGAAGCCCGGGCCGCAGCCGACAAAAACTCCCTGGCCATCCGCCAAACAGCCTGCCGGGAGGTGAACCAACAGGGGTTGATCGCCACGCCGGCGAACTCCTGGACCAATGAGCTCGTTCACGAAGCAGCACGGCTGTCGATCCAGCGGGACGGGGCGATGGTGGATATCGTATACCAGCCCGAACCAGGCGTTCGGCTGAAAGACATTTGATCAATACCTTAAAATACCACCTCAGCTGGTGGCTCAAGGTGTGCCGTGTAGATAAGTGCGTTATTTATTATATTCTTCACCGCCCGCTGCGCTTGAGACACAAAGGTCGCAGAGGAAGAGAAAATTTTGTTTTCCGTTGAGGGGACGGAAAATAAAATACCTCAGCCCTACGGGCAAAACTATAGGCGTGCGTTGAAGTTTAAGACGCCGCTAGCAGGTCAACAACCGTAGATGGAAATTAAATGCATTGGCCCTTTATCCTGCCGGAGGCTGATTGTTTGGTCTGATTTTGGATGCCTGTCCCGCTGAATTTAGCGGGGCTCAAAAAATCAGACCAATAAAGATAAATCTCTGCGTTCTCTGTGTCTCTGAGGTGAGAAATTTCATATATTGATCCTTTGGGGGACTTCAAGCCACCTTTTCAAGGCTGAAGGTTGATTCCGGCCTGAAGAAATCGAGGTGTAAATGGCTAAATATTCAATGGAACCGGTGGATGTTCCCCTGGTTTCGACCAAATTCAGACAGATTAGGACCGCTCTGCCGGTGCCTGAATCGTTGCCGATCTTCGAATCGCTGGCCGGCAGTGAACCGCGGTCCATGATGGGCATGCCGCCGGTGATTTGGGACCGGGCCGAGGGCTTTATTGTTCACGACTGCTGGGGCAACCGCTGGCTCGACTGGTCATCCGGTGTGCTGGTGACCAATGCCGGTCACGGCCACCCCAGGATCAAAGCCGTTCTGTCTGAGGAGATCCAGCGCGGCCTTTTGACTTCCTATGTATTTGTTCACAACAAGCGCAGCCAACTGACCCGGGCCCTGCAGGCCCTGGCCCCGGATACCGAGCACTACAAGGTATTTCTCTTGACCACCGGCGCCGAAGCCACCGAGTGCTGCATCAAGCTGGCCAAGACTTACGCCCGCCGTCGTCACGGCCCGGATAAGAGGTATTTTGTCTCTTTTGAAGGCGCTTTTCACGGTCGGACCATGGGCGCCCAGTTAGCCGGTGGCATGGTCAGCCAGAAGGAATGGATCGGTGAGCTTGATCCCAGCTTCGTTCAGGTTCCTTTTCCGAACGGTTTCTACAATTCAGATGTTTCTTTTGACCTCTTCGTTAAAACACTCGCCCAAAAGGGCGTGCGGCCGGATGAGATCGCCGGCGTCATGAGCGAGTCATATCAGGGTGTCGGGCCCAACTTTCTGCCGATGGAATATGCCAAACAGCTGGAAGCATTCTGCCGGGAACATGACATCGTCCTGATCTTCGACGAAGTCCAGGCCGGATTCGGCCGGACTGGAAAGATGTTCTGCTTTGAGCACTACGGTGTTCAACCCGATCTGATCGCCTGCGGCAAGGGGATCACCTCTTCCCTGCCGCTCTCGGCGGTTATCGGCCGGGATGAGTTGATGGATCTCTATCCGCCCGGCTCGATGACCTCCACCCACTCTGCCTCGCC
>JALGZU010000096.1 GCA_025774735.1 candidate division LCP-89 bacterium
ATTTTCCGAACCCCGGGATGTAATGTCGTAAAAGATGATGGGCTTGCCGAAAGAGGGCGCTTCCGACAGCTTCACGTTGCGGTAAATCACAGTTTGAAAGACCTTTCCTTCGAAAAATTTCTGCACGTCCTCCCTGACCTGGTTGGAGAGGTTCAACCGGGAGTCGTACATGGTCAGGAGCACCCCTTCGATCTCCAGTGAGTTGTTCAAGTGTTTCTGCACCAGCCGAACGGTGTTCAACAGCTGGCTGATCCCTTCGAGGGCGTAATATTCACACTGAATGGGAATCAGGATGGAATCGGCCGCCGTCAGCCCGTTCAGGGTTAACAGGCCGAGGGACGGCGGGCAATCCACGATGACGTAATCGTAATCGTGCCGGACTGACTGCAGTGCCCTGCAGAGGACGTGCTCCCGGCCTTCCACGGGCACCAGTTCGATCTCGGCGCCGACCAGCTTGATGTCCGACGGCAGCACGGACAGGTGAGTCAGCTCGGTTTCCTGGATGATTTCGGCGGCATCGACGTTATCGATCAGCATCTCGTAGATCGTGCGCACCCGCATCTCAGGGGTGATGCCCAGCCCCGAAGTGGCGTTAGCCTGCGGATCGACGTCCACCAGGAGGACCTTCCTTTCCGCAGCCGCCAGAAAGCAGGCCAGGTTGATGGCCGTGGTGGTTTTGCCCACTCCGCCCTTCTGGTTGGCGATGGCGATAACTCGGCTCATAGGTTCTCTTTCAGAGTGCGGCAGCGAGCTGCCGCATTACTTTTTTTGTCGTCAGGCCCCGAAGGGGTGGCTTCGCCACATGAATGCCTAACCTCCCCAATTACCCTACGTCCATCAATTCCATCTTTGGGCCGTAGGCGCGTTCGAAGTGCTCTCTTAAAGGAGCGAATTCAGCCAGATCGGGATCGCGCCGCACCCATTCGAAGGCGTCCTCTCGGGCGGCTTCCAACAGTTCCCGGTCGTCTAAAGGATCGGCGATCTTGAAATCCGGCGCCCCGTGCTGGCGGGTGCCGAAAAACTCCCCGCCACCGCGGATGCGTAGATCCTCTTCGGCGATCTTGAAGCCGTCCTCGGTGTCCGCAAGCACGGACAGCCTGTCCTTCGCCTCCCGGGTCATGGGGGGATCCGCCACCAGCGCGCAGACGCCGCGATGTTCGCCGCGCCCCACCCGCCCCCGCAACTGGTGCAACTGCGAAAGGCCGAATCGTTGCGCTCCCATCACCGCCATCACCGTGGCGTTGGGGACGTCGATGCCGACTTCGACCACGGTCGTGGCCACCAGCAGGTCAATCTCTCCTTTCGAAAAGGCCCGCATGACGCGGTCTTTCTCTTCTGTGGGCAGCCGCCCGTGGAGCAACCCCAGGCGGTACGACTTAAGGGTGGTGGAACTCAGCTCATCGTAAGCGTCAACGGCAGCCTGCAGGTCCAGCTTCTCCGAGGCCTCCACCAGGGGATAGACCAGGAATCCCTGGCGTGCCTTATCCATCTCAGCTTTCAAAAAATTTAAAAGAACCTCTCTCTTCTTCCCGCCCGCGTCGTGATTGGTTGACGGTGGCCGGGTCTCTCCTTCAGGAGCGATACGTCTAAATCCCCGTAGAGGGTCAACGCCAGTGAGCGGGGGATGGGGGTCGCTGTCAGCACCAGCACGTCAGGCGTGACTCCCTTGCGGCGCAATTTCAGCCGCTGGGCCACTCCGAAGCGGTGTTGTTCGTCGATGATGACCAGCCCCAACCGCCCGAAATCCACGTCTTCCTGGATCAGGGCGTGGGTGCCGATGACGATGCGGGCGTCCCCTTCTGCGATCGCTTTCAGCCTCTCCTGGCGTCTGGCCGCAGGCAGGCCTCCAATCAACAGCGTGGCTTCAACACCCAGCGCTTCGAAGAACGATCCCAGGGTGCGGTAATGCTGTTCCGCCAGCACCTCCGTTGGAGCCATGAAGGCGCCCTGGTAGCCCCCTTCGACCGCCATCGTCAGGGCAATCATCGCCACGGCGGTCTTGCCCGAACCGACGTCTCCCTGGAGTAGCCGGTTCATGGGGTGGGCGGATTCCATGTCCTCGCGGACGTCTGTCAGGACCTTCAACTGTCCCTGCGTCAATGCGAAGGGAAATTGCTTCAGCGCCGTCTTCGTCAAGGCGCCGGGATGGGGAAATGCGATGCCTATCTGGCGGCTTTTGCGGCGCTGCTGCCGCAGCGCCAGGGTGATCTGAATGGCAAAGAGCTCTTCGTATTTCAGCCGGGCGAGAGCCCGGTCTTTTTTATCCAGATTATCGGGGAAATGTACCCAATTCAAGGCTTCTTCACGACCGGGCAGGCGCTGTTTTTCAATCAGGTCCGGCGGCAATATTTCCGGGATCTTGCCCCGGGCCAGGGTGATGCCTTCGGCCATGATGCGCCGGAATCCCCGGCTGTCCAGCCCTGCCCTGGATAGAGCCTCTGTGGACGGGTAGAGGGAGATGATCGTCCCGGTCTTCGCCTTTAAACCCAGCCCTTCGTTTTCGTCGAGAAAATCGACTGCGGGATGCGCCATCTGCAGCCGCTCCCGGTAGAGCTGCGCCTTGCCGCTGAAGGCGATGGTTTGACCGCGCTCGAAGGCGTTCTGCCAGTATTTAAGTCCCCGGAACCAGACGCCCCGCACGACGCCTGTGTCGTCGGCAAGCTCGAGTTCGAGACGGCTCGCACGGGTACCCCCTCCCACGATCCTGAAGGTGATTACCCTGCCCACCACCGTCACCTCCCGGTCCGACAGGTCCAGCTCAGCGATGGGGACGATGAGCGACCGGTCAAGATACCGTCTCGGGAGGTGGTAGAGGAGATTTTCCAGCGTCTGGATCCCGACCCTGTCCAACTGCCGGGCACGGCGCGGACCGACGCCAGAAACGAACTGAACGGGAGTTTCCAGACCACTCAGGAACTGTTTGTCACCCTGTCCGTCCGGTTTTTGGGGAGCTTTCGCCGGCGCTTTACTTCCTGCGCACACGATAGGTGATAACGGCTTCCTTGTCCGAATCGAGGGAGACCTTGAATTCGAAGGTCGTGGCGTTCTTTTTCTCGTATGCATGGGAAGACGTAAGGATCTCCCAGTCTCCCCAGAGACGCTCAACCACCCTTATCTCCACGGCCTCTTCCTTGTGGTTGCGCAGCTCGATGCGGTACGCCTCTTCCCGCACCCGGTCGGCGATCCGCTTGGTCTCGGTCATCTCCCGCTCCGCGGCCAGATCGAAGGCGGATCCGACTACCAGGCGGACCTCCTCGTCCCTGGGAGTGTGCTCGATGCGGTCTTCGCCCACGAATTCCAGCGATCCGTCCGTGTCGCGCTGGTATACCCTCACTTTACCCGCGGGGAGGGGTAGCCCCAATCCGGCCTTCTTCTCGTTCTTGAAGACCAGGTTGACCTGCACCCGCTTGGGGTCTTTCCCGGCTTGATAGACATATTCCCGGCGGGCTGCTACCGTGGCGGGATCGAAGAGGCTGATCTGCTTCGTCTGGCGGTCTTTCAGCGTGGTGAGGCGCTGCAGGGTGTAAAGGTGATATTCGAAGAAGGCCTTCTCCTCGAAGCCGGGGGCAGCTTTAGCACCCAGGTTGGCCCATTCCTGATAGCGCCGCCCATCCGTGGGAACGGCTTCCGGCACTATTCGGACGTCGCCCGCCATCAGCTTCAGCCTGGCGTTTTCGTAAGTGGCCCCGGAGCGGTTCTCAATCGAAACCCAGGAACTCAGCTCCAGCTTGTCGGATTTCTCCCCCGTGACGGCAACGTATTCCGCGTGCCAGTTCATGCCGCGGGTCAGGTAGGACAGTTCCGCCTCGCGCTTGGTGTTCTTGTCGCCGACCAGCGACCAGACCAGCGTGGGACGGGTGCGCAATCCCCCCGGCAGTTCGCCGAAGCGGACGTCCCTGACGGCGTCCGGGCTGATCACCTGCACGCGTCCGTCCTTCGCTTGCAGGATAAGCTGCGACCCTGAAGCGGAGAGCAGGGCGCCCTCGAACAGGTCCCCGGTTTCCGTGAAGACTTCGATGGTCTGATCGAGGTAGCGTTCCAGCAGGCGGTCCCGGGAAACCAGATCGTACTCGAAGTTCTGATCCAGCATGGCGACGCCGTCGATTTTCAGGTGCACCGAAGTGGGATCGATTAGAGCGGCCACGTCCGTGGCTTCGAAGGTGAAAGCGCCCTTTTTAACGGGTATTTGGCGGATTTCCTTGACCAGGCCCAGATTCTGGTTGTACACCGTGACGGAGAGATCCTGGGCGAAACCGGCCGCGGCCAGGAGTATGATGGTGATAGGTGTTATAAATTTCATGGTAAACCTCATCTGTCGGGTTGCGTCTACCTAAAAGTGAAACCCGCCATCGGGGATAAATATCCCCATCGTACCTTTTGTTATGGGATGATGCTGTTACTCAATGACTGACCGACACGGCCTCGTCCACGTTATCGAATATCTCGAAGATGGTGTTCAAGCGTGTGGTCTCGATGATGGACCGAACTTTCTCAGAGAGACGGGCCAGCCGGAACCCGGTGCCCCGGTCGGAGAGAGTGCGGTGAGCCGCGATCAGGATGCCGAGACCGGTGGAAGACATAGCCACGACTTCGGAAAGGTCCACAACGACCCACTCTTTGCCCTTGTTCAGGATTTCGCTGAGCTTCTGCTGAAAGGCCTGGGAATCTGTCTCGTACATCACCCGGCCTCCTATGCGGAGGACGGCTCCGCCGTTCCGCTCATCGATGTTTAAAGTCATACCTGTCATTTTGCCCTCGAATGCAGGTTAAGCGTTAGTTTCCCTCTCCTCTCTTGCGCTTGAACAGATCGTGGAAAAACCGGTGCAGGTTGTGGGGAAACCTGCCATTTCGCATTAAGATGCAGGTGCCGCTGTGTCTTTTCAATCCCAAATCGTCGCAGAGTTTTCGTACCTCTTCCGTATCGGAACCTCCCTGTAACCAGACCCATTCGATGGTGCTCCCGGAGCACTCATTAACCGCCGAGACGGCCCCGTCTCCTTTCGTCAGGATCACCGCAGCCCGGGCCGGTTCGGGTAACCGGTCGAGCGAGGGGAAAAGTTGACACTTCCCCAGCGAGCCGCCCTTGGGATTGATAGCGTAAGCAGTGACACCAGCGTTGATGAGTTCCCGGTAAGCCCGGTTACCGAAACTTTTGCCCCGCGTAGAGACCCCGAAGATGGCCAGGGGTTGACGTTGGAAAAATTCTTCTTCCGTGATCATTGTCCGACCCGTCTTGCCAGGATAGGTATTTTATTTAAGCAGCAGAGCCTTCTGCATGCTGATTCCCTGAGGAGTCGTCAACTGGATCAGGTAGAGGCCGGAGGCTAGATGTTGCGCGATCCAGACGGTTTCATGCTGACCCGGGGCGTAACGTCCCTCCGCGATCCTGGAGACCCTGCGGCCTCTGAGGTCATACGCTTCCAGGGTAATCCGGCTTTGTATCGGTAGTGAAAAGCTGATGCGCGTCGCCGGATTGAAAGGATTCGGATGGATCGACAGCAGCTGATAAGCCTGCGGCGTGGGAGTCTCTTCCGGTTCGACCGGCGAAGCCAGCGCGTCCTGGATGGCCTGCCAGGCGTTGTAGATGCCCCAGCCGTTCAGCGTGTCCGGAGTGGAGGCTTGAGTGCCGGTAGCCTTCAGCAAGGCGTGAATTTCCATGGGGGTAAGCGACGGCACGGCCTGGAGGAGCAGCGCGCAGGCTCCGGCGGTGATGGGCGTCGAAAAGGAGGTGCCGGTCCCCGACGTGTACCCTGTCTGGTTCGTAGTCGCAGCGACCCGGACGGCCACTCCCAGAGCCATCAGGTCCGGTTTGATGCGGCCGTCATAGGTCGGCCCCATGGATGAAGAACTGTACCGGACGGAATCCGATTGCACCATGCCGAGGGTGAGGACGCTATCGCCGTCGGCCGGTGGCCCGATCTTGTTCTGTGGGTAGGAGCTATTCCCGTTGTTCCCTGCCGAATTGAGGACTACCACTCCGCGCGCCACGGCGTTATCCGCCGCGATGGTGACCACGGCGCTGTCTCCGTTCAACTCCTCCCAGTCGTGCAGGGAGGGATAGGAGAGGGAACTGCTGGCAACCACACAACCCAGCGAATCCAGCCATTCGATACCCGCCGCCCAGTTGTCCTCTTCGATGGGGCGCTCGTACTCGGTATTTTCAGTCTTGGCCAGAGCGACGGAAACGCCGTAAGCCGTCCCGATCAGGTTGCTCGGATCGTACCCGGCGATGCAGGACAGGGTCTTCGTACCGTGAGATCCATCTCCCATCTGCCCCGGATCGTTGGCCACGCTCGAATCGCTATTGACGAAATCCCAGGTGGCGACGATTTCCAGTGAATCGAAGCAGACGTGCTCCAGGTTGTTCCAGCCTGAATCCAGCATGCCCACCAACACCCCTTCACCGGTGAAGCCGGCGTCGTGCGCGGGGATGAAGTTCTCCAGGGCGTTTTGCAGATAGGAAAGGCCGTAGTCTACGGAATCCTGGGGGGTACGATAGTTCTGTTTAAGCGGAGTCTCCGGATCGGGCAGCTCGCGCGCCGACCGGTAGGCGCGCACCGGGCGTACATCACGCACGAATGGCAGCTCTTTGACCTTGGCGATCTGGTCCTCATCGAACGGATAACTCGCCGCGTTGATAGCCCGGCAGACGGCGTAAGGCCTCAGGCCGGTCATTCGTTCGATATCGTCCAAATAGTCGTGATAAACGGGAAGGTCACTCTCCTGCACAAGCGCATCCGGCGTCCGCACTTTCAGGAGACGGGCCCGGGTGGCCGGCAGGAGGAGATCGGTCTCCCGCTGGAGGGCTTCATTCAAATCCGCTTCGCTGTGGTAACCCCTATCCGTGAAGTAGACCCAGTGCCGCGCAGGTTGACCGGCTCGGGCGGAGAGACAGAAACTGAATAGAAGACAGAGTGCGCTTAAACGGTGCAGGCTCAACATTGGCATTCCGGCGGAATTCGAATTGAAGACTGCATCAAAGATAGCGAAATTTCACTTTAAACGCAAGTGGAATCCGTGCTTTTGAAGAATTTCACTTGCAATTTCAGACAAAAAGTGTTAAACTGGCGCTAAGTTATAATAATCATTGAAATCAGGAGAATATCATGGCCAATCCCAAGACGCCCGAACAGCCGCCCGCGCCGGGACAGCAGCAGCGGCTGAACATCTCCATAGATGAGAACGTGGGGGAAGGCACCTACGCCAACCTGGTCTTGATCGCCCACACCGCCGCCGAATTCGTCATGGACTTCGCCCGGGTGATGCCGGGAGTCCCCAAGACCAAGGTCCAATCCCGCATCGTGATGACTCCGCAGCATCTGAAGGGTTTCGCCAAAGCTCTGCAGGAGAACGTGGAGCGCTTCGAGAGCCGTTTCGGTGAAATCAAGGTGCAGGGCATGCCCACTGGGAAAGAATTCGGCTTTAAACCGGGGCCCGAGGAGACCAATTAGACCGGCGCAAATGACACAACCTGGGGGACTCACACAGGCGAGGTCCCGGTTTTCCGACCAGACGAACTGATCAAGCGGCCTCACCGGCCGCTTTTTTGTCGCACCCAAGTGGAGCCACTTGAGACGCAACCGGAGAAAAGATCCATGAAGAGATTAGCGCTGATTATTGTGATGCTGTCGTTCACGGTGACAGGATTTTCACAGGAAAGACCGGCAGACGTTACCCAACGCCCGGATGTTTGGCTGAGCATGCTGGACGATCTCGGCATCGGTGAAGTTGACCTGGGCTTCCGCCCCAGGGGCTACTGGACTCGCTACCCCGATCCCGAAGACATCCCCTTCAAGCTCCTGGCCTTCGACGATCTCTTCGCCGAACCGCAGCGCGTCTACGATTTCGTGCGCATCATGGCGCTGTCGGTCGAAGACTACCTCCACCCTGACTACCTGGCTGGCGGCGACCGGGGTGGCAGCAAGGGTCTACTAAAGGTGGCTTATTACTGCGGCGTGCGCAACGCCACGGCTCAGTTTCGCGATTACAGCGCCTCACTCTGGGCCGAACTGGAAGACGACGAGCCCCTTTTGATGGCCATCAAGACCATCTACGATCAGACGGGGCGGACCTACCGCTACAACGCCATGGGTAACGCGGCCGATTTCCCTCTGATCGAACGGGATCTACGCGATGCCATCGAGCCAATTGATCCGGAAGTGCGACGCGTTGTCGCAAAAACACTGCTGCATCTCCTGCAGGCTTACCGCTTCCGTGAAATCGGCATGCGCAACGTGGATTACGAAAAGGCGCTCGCCTGCTGGCGTATCCGCCACCTGGGCGAAACCGAATTCGACGGCCTGGAATACTTCCCGCAGTTGGAAGACTGTGCTAAGGACATCGACATCAATTCCATTTATTACGCCGGCTATAAGCTACTGGAATCGTCCGAAATGCTGGCGGATACGCTGATCGCTCTGAAGGCGAAAAAGGGGATCGACTGGAAGAAGCAGAACCTGAACGTGGTCACCCCCATCGGCCGCATCGTGCTTTCGGGGACGAAGAACGACGAGCACCGCTATTCCGACGCTCTGCTCTTGGTCGATTTCGGCGGAGACGACACCTATCACGGCGCAGTGGGATCGACGCCCTCGCTGGATATCCCGGTATCGCTGGCCGTTGACCTCGAGGGTGATGACCAATACCTCAACGACAACGAATTCCTGCCTTCGCAGGGCGCGGCGATCTTCGGGGCGGGGTTGCTTCTGGATATGGCAGGTGACGACATCTACCGATCGAAGCGGCTCTCCCAGGGCGCGGCCATGCTGGGCATCGGCGTTTTAGCCGATATGGAAGGCGACGACGAATACCACATGTGGACCTCGGGGCAGGGGGGAGCCTACTTCGGCGTCGGTCTCGCCATCGACAACATGGGCGACGACCAGTATACCCTCTGGGGAGACGGCCAGGGGTACGGCGGCCTGGGCGGAGTGGGGACGCTGGTCAACCGCACCGGGAACGACCACTACTGGTGCGAACCGTACTCCGAGAACGTCTTCCGCCCCGATTACCATTCCCGGGAGGGCAAGCTGAATTACAGCTACTCCCAGGGTTGCGGCATCGGCCGACGCGGCGACATCACCGACGGGCATTCCTGGGCCGGCGGCATGGGTACGCTGATCGACCTGCGCGGTGACGACCTCTACGAATCGGCCAACTGGTCGCTGGGCTGCGGTTATTGGTACGGCATGGGCTTCGCCTACGACGGTGGCGGTAACGACGTATACAAGAGTGCCAACTGGACCCAGGCCTGCGGAGCTCATTTCGCCATCGGAGTTCTGATCGACGAAGGCGGCGACGACCGCCACGAAGTCACAGGCTACCAGTCCGCCGGGATCGGTTTCGGGCACGATTTCACCATCGCCCTGCTGCTCAACCGGGGCGGCGACGACCGCTACACCATCCGCAACGACGGCCTGGGTTACGCCATCAACATGTCGCAGGTCTTCTTTTTCGATACGGAGGGCGAGGACAGTTACGTTACCGGCGGTGGGCGTAACTACGGAAAAAACAACTTCACCCAGTACAATCCGCCCATCGTGGGCGTCTTCCAGAGCCTTTTTGCCGACCAGGTCTGCCTCTTCGCGGACGTCTCGGGCAAGGATACCTATCTGACTCTGGATTTCGATTCTGGCAAGCAGGCTCCCGATTCGCTGATGACGGACGGTGCCGGATTCTTCTTCCCGACTGCCGCCGAACTCGCTGATCTGGCCAACAAGCGCTATTACGGTCTGGGCAGGGATTTCGAAGGTTTCAGCGGCCCCGAAATCGAAGCCTTCCGCGATAAAATGAGAGCGAGATTTCCTGAATTCAAATAAAAACTGATCTTTGTATTAACGAGGGGGTCGAATCATGATGAAGGGGATTTTATTTATGCTGGCTGTCAGCCTGCTCCTGATCGGCTGCGGGAGCAAGGAACAGCCCGAAACCGAAACGGAAGGAGAGGAGGTTATGAGCCTGACGCTGACCAGCCCTGCTTTCGACGAGGGAACCATGATACCGGCGAGGTACACTTACGATGGCGCCAACGTGTCGCCGGCGCTCAGTTGGACGAACGTCCCGGAAGGTACCAAGAGCTTCGCCTTAATCTGCGATGACCCGGACGCCCCCATGGGCACCTGGGTGCACTGGGTCTATTACAACATCCCGGGCTACATGACCGAACTGCCCGAAAACGTGCCCCATGGTGAAAAACCCACTGTCGGCGGGCGGCAGGGGGTGAGTGACTTCGGAGCCCACGGCTACGGCGGCCCGTCTCCGCCCAGCGGTACGCACCGCTACTTCTTCAAGCTGTACGCCCTGGATTGCGAACTGGATCTTGGCGGCGTCGTGAAGAAGGATCAATTGCTGCAGGCGATGGAGGGACATGTCCTCGCCGAGGGGCAGTTGATGGGGACGTATACGATGGAGAGATAGGAAAAAACGGAAATGTAGGGGCGGGGTTTCCCCGCCCCACCCAATTGGTCATTGCGAGGACGCCGAAGGCGAACGAAGCAATCTC
>JALGZU010000097.1 GCA_025774735.1 candidate division LCP-89 bacterium
CGCGTAGGGGTCGGTCTTGTCCCGAAAGGACCGCTTCGCGGCGCCGACCCAAAAACCATAAAATAACATCGAAAAACCATGCCTGCCGATCCCATCACCATGCAGGTGATCCGCTACGCTTTAGAGCAGATCGCCGACGAAATGGGCTACACCATGGTCCGCACCTCGCGCTCCACCATCATCAAGGAGATCATGGACATCACCTGCGCCGTCTTCGACCACAACGGCAAGACCCTGGCGCAGGCGCATCACGCCCCCATGCTCCTGACTGGTTTCGAGATCACCATGGAACGCCTCCTGCAGGAATTCCCCGAAGACGACCTCCATGACGGTGACATCATCATCGCCAACGACCCCTACCAGGGCGGCCAGCACATCATGGACATCCAGACCTTCGCCCCGGTGCGCTTCGAAGGCCGCGTTGTCGGCTTCGTCGGCTCCATCGCCCACCACAGTGACATGGGCGGAGCCGCCGCCGGTGGCGTCGCCGGCGGCCTGACCGAAATCTTCATGGAAGGGCTGCGCCTGCCTATGGTCAAACTCTACAAAAAAGGCGAACCGGACGGGGAGATCTTTGGCATCATCGCCAACAACATCCGCGTGCCCGATAAAACCATCGGCGACATCAAAGCCCAGGCGGCGTCGGGTTTCGTCGGCGTGCGGCGCATGAAGGAGATCTTCGCCAAGTACGGCGTCGACACCGTGCGAGAATGCTCCAGTATGCTGCAGGAATATTCCGAATCCCGCATCCGCGACGGCTTGAAAAAGATCCCCGACGGCACCTACACCGGCGTGGATTATGTGGACGACGACGGGGTATCCGATACCCCCATCAAGATTCAGGTCAACATCCACAAAAAGGGCGATGCCGCCGTGGTCGATTTTAAGGGCACCGATCAGCAGGTGCGCGGCAACACCAACTGTCCCATCGCCACCACCCACGCCGCCGTCTATTACGCCTTGATCTGCGTTATCGATCCACATGTGCCGCCCAATTCCGGCTGTTACCGCCCCTTCGACATCGAAGTCGAGGAAGGCCTGGTCGTCAACCCCCGTATGCCCGGTGCCGTCGCCGCCCGCACCAATACCTCTCAGAAGATCGCCGAAGCGATGCTGAAAGCCCTGTCCCAGGCTCTCCCCGCACAGGTGACCGCCGGCTCACATGGCCAGATCACGACCTGCGGTTTCTCCGGTGTGCATCCCAAGACGGGCAAGAGATTTGTCTATATCGACATTCAGGGTGGCGGAGCCGGTGCTCGCGCCATGAAGGACGGCCGCGACGGTCAGGACTCGCATCTCGCCCGCTTCATGAACACGCCCATCGAGGCGGCTGAACTGGAATATCCCATCCGTATAGAACGCTACGAGTTCATCTCCGATTCCGGCGGAGCAGGCAAGTATCGCGGCGCCCTCTCACCCCGGCGCGACATCCGCATGCTCGTAGACGACATCACCTTCAGCCGCTATGCCGACCGTCAGAAGTTTCCTCCCTGGGGCATTTTCGGAGGCAAAGACGGCCTGCCCGGTAAACTGATCTACAATCCGGATACCCCCGAAGAGGTGCAGATTCCTTCCAAGGGCGTCATGAAGTTGAACCGGAACGACGTCATCTCCCTGCGTTGCCCTGGAGCCGGTGGTTACGGAGATCCCAAAGACCGCGATCCGGATCTACTGGAAGCAGATATTAGGGATGGGAAGGTGACCCAGGAAAGCGCAGAAAAAAACTACGGGATTCAGTAGAGAGCGGCGACGGCAAGCCGGATTTCAACTCTTCCGCTTGACTTTCAGGTCGCTTCGCTGTATATTCGTTTGGATCGGCGCCGTTGCCTTTCTGCCGCTGAAATAACCTTGCGCCTGCGATTTGAACCGAGTGCGATCACTGTTCTGTATGCCTTCCCCGATTTCGGACAGAGTTTTTCCTCCGCTAAACGGAGTCGATTTTGGATAACGAAATACTGGACAGTTTGGAATTCCTGCCCGATGGCGGAGCATTGATCTACAAAGGGATCCGCTATCTGCTCATTCGTCCTGAAACCGTGATAGAAATGCAGAGGGTGGTCGAAGCGGCACTGGGGTTTGAGAAGATGGGACAGACGTTCTATCTCGCAGGCCAGAAGGGTGGCAGTCTATCGGCCGAGAAGTTTCGCCGGGAAGAACAGCTTTCTCCAGAGGCGATTGTTCGTTTTATGGCTCACATGGGGGGGCAACTGGGTTGGGGCCGCATGGAAGTCAACTCCCTGAATGAAGAGAGCGGGATGCTGGAGCTGGAGGTGTTCCACAGCATCTTTGCCGAGGCGTACGGGGAGGCTGAAGCCCCGGTATGTCACCTGATCCGGGGGGTGTTCGCCGGGACCTGGGGTAGCGCCATAGAGCGGGACGTAATCGGCCTGGAAACCCAGTGTCGCGCTGTCGAAGGACCCGGCCCCTGTAAATTCATTTTCACCCCGGTATCGGAGAGCACTAGTTTGAACGTACCGTTTACACCCCCTTAGAATACGCTAACACAGAATGAAATATAAAGATTGGAGCGTTCATGGCTGACTTGACACACGTGACGGATGCCAGTTTCAAGGAAGAGGTTCTCGACAGCGACTTGCCTGTTCTGGTCGATTTCTGGGCCGAGTGGTGCGGGCCCTGCAAAATGGTCGGCCCCATCGTCGAACAAATAGCCGAAGACTATCAGGGGCGTCTGAAGATCGGCAAAGTTGACGTTGACCAGAATCCCCAGAGCGCCACCCAGTTCGGCATCCGCAGTATCCCTACGCTGATTCTGTTCAAGGGCGGTGAGCCAGTCGAACAGATTATCGGCGCGGTGCCTAAAGAGTACATCACTTCGAAAGTCGATCCGCATCTTTAAAAAGCGCGGTCGATTGAAACGGATATGCCTGAATCGGGATCTACTGGGATCCCGATTTAGTTCTATAAGGAGATTCTGAGCTTGACTCTGCGGATTATATTTGTTAAACTATAACCATCTGAAGCTAACCGGGAGACCTTCAATCGTGCGCCGTATGTGGATTATCCCCATAGCGTTGATACTTTTCAGCGCTTCTTCGGCTCTGGGCGGAGAGACCGGAGTAACCGTCTATCTCAAGTGGCACCTTCAGACGCAGCCCCGCCTCGAGTCCGGAAAATGGACGACGGGGGCGGCAGCCCTGGATGAGATCCTGCGAAATTTCAACCTCTGCCGGGTCGAGCCTGCACTGCGGCAGACCAGGACGGCTGATCCGTTCGGATTGAAACGGGTGCTGCGGCTTGAACTTGATCGTGCCGGCGAGGTCGCTCCGCTGCTCACCGCGCTGAGGGACCTGCCGGGCACAAAATACGCCGAAGAGATGCCTGATAGGCGCACCTGTTATGCCGGCGGCGGATCGCCCTTGCGTCAGACCATGAATGTGCCCATAGATCCTCTCTATGCCGAACAGTGGTTTTTCCCCGTGATGCAGGCGCCTTCCGCCTGGGACCTGACCCACGGCTCCAGCTCGGTGGTCGTCGCCATTGTGGACAACGGCACGGATTTGGGGCATCCTGATCTCGCCGCCAGCATCTGGAACAATGCGGATGAAATCAGTGGCAACGGCGTGGATGACGATGGCAACGGTTTCATTGACGACGTTAACGGCTGGGATTTTGAAGATAACGACAACAATCCTGAACCTGAACCGCCTGGAGATCCAGACTATCACGGCACCCATACCGCCGGTCTGGTCGGTTCCGTAATGGATAATGGACGGGGAGTTACAGGAATAGCGCCCTCTTGCAAGGTCATGGTGGTGCGGGCCGGCTCTGGAGGCTTCATAAACTCCGGTCTTGAAGGGATCCTCTACGCCGCCTACAACGGCGCTGACGTGATCAGCCTCTCCTGGGGAGGTACCGGTTCGAGTTCATTCGAGCAGGATGTCATCAACGATGCGCTGCTGCAGGGTGCTGTCATCGTCGCAGCAGCCGGCAACGAGGGCTCCACGACCCATCATTATCCCGCGGCTTATGATGGCGTCCTGGCCGTCGCGGCCACCGATCCCGCCGATCACCTCTGGGATGGATCAAACCATGGTTCCTGGGTTTCGGTCTGCGCCCCCGGTGTGGCCATTCTATCCTTGGTGCCGGATGGCTACGGGATGGCATCGGGCACCTCCATGGCGACGCCGCTGGTTGCCGGGGTGGCTGCCCTCGTAAAATCCTACCATCCGGGGTGGACGGGCGATCAGATTTACAGTCAGATCATATACACCTCTGACGATATATCGGCCAAAAATCCCCTCTATCCCGGCATGCTGGGCACGGGCCGGGTCAACGCTTATCGTGCCGTCGCCGAGACGGCTCCCGGGATTCAGGTCGCGGGCGTGGTGGTGACTGAAACGTCCGGGGACGGGGACGGCCGCCTGGATCCGGGTGAGACGGCATCGCTGGAATTGTCACTCCAGAACATGGGCGAGACCACCGGCAACGTTCAGGTGTCCCTGACGTCTGGTGATGCTTATGTTCAGGTCAATCAGGGAGAGTGGAGTTTCGCCGAGTTTAGCGCCGGTCAAATCCTCAACAACTCTGCCGAGATCAATATTCTCCTCGGGTCCGATACCAACCGGGAAGTGCAGTTGGACGTATCGGTGGTATCGGAGAACTTTTACGCTGCCTCCCTGAAGGCACCCATTTGGATCGATCCGGCCTTCGCCGATCACAATACTGGTAATGTAGCCTTTACGGTGACGGAATTCGGCGCCTTCGGGTACTACAACTATACCCACAGCGAACACCACGGATCTGGATTCCGGTATCCCCCGGAAGGATCAAATGCTCTTTATCATGGCTCCCTCATGGCCGGAACCTCGACAGCGAAGGTGAGCGATTGTGCCTACGGTACCAATGCCCTGCCCTACCGTTACGACTGGGAAACGGATGCCGATGGTGAAATAAGCATGACCTCCGGCCTGCAGGCTGACCAGGAAGGCTTTGCTGTCTACCAGGATACGGGGCCGCCGCCTTCAGAACAGGTTGGACTCAAGGTTACCCAGCAAAGCTATGCGTGGACCGACGCTCCGAACGATGATTTCGTTATCATCTCGTTCTCTCTGGAGAATGTCTCCGGAAGCACTCTCACCGACCTATACGTTGGGCTTTACATGGACTGGGACTTGATCAATTATGATGACAACGAAGCGAATTGGGATCAGAATCTGGCCCTCGGCTACGTTTACAACGCACAGGTTTTGGCTCCCAATACGAGATATTACGGGACCAGTCTGTTATCTCAGAATCTGGCTTCTTATCGCGTGATCGACAACTTTGCCGTCCCGCCCATGCAGACGACAGATGCTCAGAAATACCAGTGGATGTCCTCCGGTTTTGTAGATACCGCGAGCACGGGACCTTCAGATTATGTAATCCTCCTTTCAGCTGGACCCTTCACGCTGGAACCGGATTCGGTCGAGCAGGTTGTCTTTGCGGTTTTTGGGGGTGAAGATCTGATAGATCTTCAGGCGAACGTCACGGCGGCACAAACCATCTGGAGCAGCTTGACCGAATCCCTGTTAACCGGCCCTTCGTCCAGCCTGGGCAAGGCGAGCATCGGGGACGTCTTCCCACGCCCCGCGAACGGAGCTTTGCGGCTGCAGTTGAACCTTCCCGGTCCCGGTGAAGTCTCCTTCGACTTGATCGATCTGCTGGGTCGGTCAACTCCGGTCTGGCAGGGCTCGTTCACTGAAGCAGGATCGCATACCATCACGATCTCCGACTGGAATGGTGCTTCGGGGATCTATTTCCTGCGCGGAACGACACCCTACGGCAGCGTATCGACCAGGATCGTCTGGTTAAAATAGCGTCATCTCCCTCCAGGCAACCGGATTTGACGTCGCATTATCCCACCTTCTAAGTACAGGTATATTCTCTTCCTGCTCGGGGGAATATACCGCACTATCCCCCTATGAAACCTATAAAAAACTTGACTTCTCTGGTAGGCTGAGTTAATTTGGGTAATCAGCATATCGGGTGAGATATGCCTGATAACTGCGTGATACATACGTTCATAGGCACTAAGCTCGACTTCTCGAAGTCACGCTTTTTCTCGCTGAAAAGAGGTTGAAGCCTCTTTTCAATACAAGGGGATATCAATGATCACTGGGGGAAAATCGACCAACGGGGGATCCGGGACTCACTTATGCGTATTTCTGGTCATGGTCATCCTTCTGGCCGTGCCGGGTGCAGGGTGGGGTGCTGTCTCGAATACGCCCCACCTCGATCTGATCTGTTCCACACCGATCCACAACGGTGCTACCGTAACCCTTCAGGGTTCAGGATTCCGGCCGGGCGAAGTTCTATCCGGTTTTGGAGCTATCGTGCAGGTGCAGAATCAGGATCCTCTTTACTATCAGGCGGTTAAACTGCCCGAACTGGTGGTGATAGTGGACGGAGTCGGACAATTTCAGATAGATGTGCGCCTGGATATGCTCAGCGGAATCCGAGGCTATCTCGAAATTGCTTTGACCGATACTGATGGTGCGGTTTTCACGGATTTCCACCCGATCCAGGATTCCGGTCTTTTCGAGCCCTCACCATTCGATGCTACTGCAGGCGATCTCTTCTTCGACACGTACCCTAGGGGAGGTTCAGGTGAAGATCCCGTCGTCAACGATGATGATGTTCCCTTGACATCAAGTGGTTCAGGAGGGTGGACGGCCGATATCATCCAGGTGAATCTGGAACGCTATACGAGCACGGATGGAACAGGCGCGTCATCGCCGGTGAGTAGCATCACGAACGATGTAACTTTCACGAGTGGTGATCTTTCTACGGCTTCTTCAGCTGTGGTCGAAGGGTTGTCGACCAGTTACAAATCGATTCGTATGAGTGTACTCGTCTGGGACACGGGTTACCTCAACTTCGCGTCGCAAACCACGATGGGATCGACTCAGGAATCGGGTTGGCTTGCGACGGCTGACGTCACGGACCCGGAAGTTTCCTCCGCAGTTGCTATCGACCTGACGAAAATCGTGGTGAACTTCTCTGAAACGGTAACTACTCCGGCTCTGAATGCCGATGCCATCGATAACTGGACCGTGACGTTCGGAGGCGATAAAGCTGTTTCCGCACTGACTCCTCTTGGATCGAGTAGTACAGTAACCTGCACCTTGACAGTAGCCGACCTGGGGGATCGGGGCGCAACTCCCGTGGTCCAGTTTACGACCGGAAACAACGAGTTTGAAGATGCGGCGGGAAACGATTGTGCCAGCACCATCAGCCCTCACATCACGGCCACTGATGGCATCATCCCGGCGACGCCGACATTAACCGCTCCGGCGAACGACTCGCTGATGACCGGGGCTTCGCTGAACTGGGCGGCTTCTGCGGGAGCAGGGACCGACAATTCACTTGCCGGCATCGAGTTCCAGGGATCGGACGATGGGGACACCTGGGACAGTCTCGGTGTCGATACCTCCTCGCCGTTTCAAGGGACATATACCTTCGGAACGAAGTATGCCTACTACCGTGCCCAGGCTTACGATTCGCAGAATAACACGGCTAATTCAAGTTCCAGCGTTAATCTCCAGGATCCTCACCACCTGGATTTGACCACGATACCGGGCGCAGTCCAGGTGAGTGTAGAGTCCGATCCATGGACGGTGACGGTTAAAGACAACTACGGCAATGCTGAGACGGTCACTGAAACGATCGGTCTTTACACCTCGTCATCTTCTTATCCCGGAGGGTCCTTTAGAGCCGTATCAGGCGGACCGTCCGTCGGATCGATAAATCTGGTGAGCGCCTCCTCGGGCAATTTCTACTACATAGATCTCATCATTGGAACGCCCACCATCAAAGTGACCCATGTGACCCTCGTGGATGATTCCACCGCATATACCATTCTGCCCGGAGATGCTACCAATATCCTGGTCAAGCTGCCGGGACAAGGTTTTACCAACGGTACCGGTATTACCGGCACACCTGACTTTGGATCTTACGGCGGGAGTGGCGCATGGGCGATGGCGGGGACCTCTTTTCCCGTGACCCTGGTCATCGTGGACGAGGGCAATAACGTTGTGGAGAGTGAAGACGGTTCCCGCGACATAGATTTCACAACGACCTCCGGCACTTCTCCTGATGGCTCCAATCCGAGAGTCAACGGAGCGACACTCCCATACAATAACCTTACTGTCGCCTTCACCGACGGGGAATCGACTACGTCGATCAATTTTACCCTCTACGATTTTACGGAAGATTACACCGCTGTGACTCTCTCCGCCTCGGATAACTCCGGATCGCCGACCTTGGCTGCTGATCAATCAACGGGGTTCTACGTATCCTTCGAAACGGCCGACCACGTCGATTGGACGAACGCCGCCGGCATCGTAACGGCGTCCCCGGTAGGCAGTCCTCAGACAGCGGGTACCGCTCTGCCAAACCTGTACGTGAGCGCTCTGGATGCCTATGACAACCGGGATACAACCTATACCGGTTCGACCATCACGACGGAAGGTGGATCTACGAACCCACCAGCATATTCGCCGACCGGGACAGGTCAGGGAGGCGGCAACGCACCCAGCGGTAATAATCCTCCCGACTACGGTACCAAGAACACCTGGTTCGATGGAACGGTTACCCTGGCGTCCGGGATCGGGGAGGAATGGACGCGAGTATATGCGGCGACTACCACCGGTTTTCGCATCAGAGCCCATGCAACAGGAGGCGCTCTGGACGGAGAGTACACTCCAAATAGCGACCTCTTTCCCGTCAATTACGCCAGCCACAACTACATCAGAATCGAAGACACATCTGGTGGAGGGGGTACCGAGTACGTGGACGGCGAGTCGTTCACCACAGCTGATTCACCGACCTTCTGGGCGATTAGCTATGATACCTACGGTAATCTTCGCATGAACGAAGTCGTGGACTGGTCTTCTACCAATCTGACTCCCGCTGCCTCCGGATCCTCGACCCACTGGACCTTCTCCCCGTCAGCGGCTAATGCCGGGGACGGAACCCTGACGGCTGATGCTGCCAGCGGTACCGATCGTACCATCATCAACATCAGCGTCAGCGCGGACCCCACCATCGCATCCATCGTGATCCGCACCGCC
>JALGZU010000552.1 GCA_025774735.1 candidate division LCP-89 bacterium
GTCCCGTTGGGACCATCATCGTCAAAAATGGCTGCTATGAACGTGGGAGTCGTCGAAGCGGTGAGATAATACTGCACGTTCCCCAGCGTAACGGGATAGGTCGGCGGTACAAAACGCTGGCCGAGACCACCGTCACCACCTATCCAGCTCCAGGCCTGCTCCGAAGATCCGTCGTCATAGAGCATGTCCCCCGGCAGAGTCATCACATGGCATTCCGTCGACTTCTCGTCGTTGTTGGGGTTCATGTCACCGGTCAGGTTGACTGTGCAGATAACGAAGTACTGACCGTTGGTGGTCGGTGTCCAGGTGCCCGCGAAGGTAATTTCGAGTTCTTCCCCGGGATTCAGCGGACCCGCCACGGTGTCTTCGAAATACTGCGGTATGCCCGCTTCGCTCTCGATGAGACAACTCACCGTGAAGCTGGTTTCAACCTGGTTCCCAGCGTTCTTCACTTTGACGTAGGGTTCGATAACATCTCCGTTCAGAACGAAGAAGCCTTCGGAATTTTCATTCGCGCTGGCCACCGTTGCCATGTCGTGTACGATGTAAGTGACCACATCGGGGTACTCAAAGAGCACCGCATAATTGCTGGGCATGTAGGTGTCTGCCGAATGGAGTAATCCTACCTGACCGTTGTTGTTTTCGATACCCACCAGCAGGTCGTTATTTGATACTATGCCGGTCTGCGGTCCATACTGGAAGGTAAGAGAACTGTCGGTGTCAGTTAGAATCACCTGAAAGTAGTGAGACCCTACTTCGGACCACGCCGGGATATCGATGAAAGAAACGATCACACTATCCACGTTGTTCGTCCAACGATAGACGCTTCCTTGCCCAAACTGGCCAGGGTACCAGTCGCCAATGTAGACGGCGACGAAGTCATTGGGCACGGTGGCCAGTGGAATCGTGGCAGGGAACGTTTGCGAGATGTTGGCGGGTGATCCGAATTTCAAGTAGCCGTTGGACCCGATGTAGTATTGGGTGACGTCGTACCAGTAATAGTGGAATGGGAATCCGAAATTGAAAGGTCCCACCCAGTTGTCATCGCCCAATCCTGTGACCAGTGTACCTGTGCCGGTAATGTCAATCCAGTTCACTAATGGCCCGCCCGGTTCATCCGAATCGATCCAGGTGTACCCATAGAGATCCGGTCCACCGGTAGCGTCGATTCCGGGCGTCGTAACCGCTCCCCAGTCACCCAGGGGAACGTTCGCAGACACCAGGCCCGCGCATACCAACAGTGCCAACAAAACGATTGATACTCTTCTCATGTCAAGCCTCCTCTATTTAACCCTTATGTGTGTCATAAAAAATCCTGGAGGGCTGCATTCCCCCCCCAGGATGTTATGGCCAAATATGATCCGTGCAAATCAGAGCGAGCTGTGGTAATCCTGAATATAAGGTATTTTTTTTGAAAAAGCAAGAGATATTTTGCAGTGGAGCATTTTTTTTAGCCTCAAATCAAGCTCGCTAAAATCGGCTTAAATCCACTTCTACGAGAAAACGCACCTCCCCTGCCGGGGGGGTGCGCTTCGTCTATAATGAGCCGATAATGGGATCTATTTCTCGTTCGACTGCGCGTCCACGACGGCGATCGAGGCGATGTTGACGATGTCATCTACGCTGCAGCCGCGCTGTAAGACGTGCACCGACTTGCCCACTCCCATCAGGATGGGGCCGATCATGGCGGCGCCGCCCAGCTTGCCGACCAGCTTATAGGCAATGTTGCCGGCCTGCATGTCCGGAAAGATCAGGATGTTGGCGGTTCCCTTCAGTTCGCAGAAGGGGAATATTTCATCGATGACGTTGCGATCCACGGCCGTATCGGCCTGCATCTCGCCGTCTACGTTCAGGTCGGGACGGCGCTGCTTTACGATCTCTACGGCTTTGCGAACCCGGTCAGCATCGGGATGTTTCACGCTGCCGAAGTTCGAAAACGAGAGCATGGCGATGCGCGGCTCGATATCGAGCGATTTGGCGACTTCCGCGGCGCTGATAGCAACTTCAGCCAGATCTTCGGGGCTGTTGTTGTCAACATTAACGGTTGTATCGGCAAAGAAAATGACTTCCTTGGGGAAGACCATCATATAAAGTCCGCTGCAGAGGCGGGTGTCTTCCTTGGTCTTAACGATCTGCAGAGCCGGACGGATGGTCTCGGGATAGTTTTGCGTTAAACCTGCCACCAAACAGTCCGCATCACCCATGTGCACCATCATCGTGCCGAAGTAATTACGCTGACTCAAGAATTTGTAAGCGTTGCCCTTGGTGATGCCGTGACGCTGCCGCAACTGAATGAACTCATCGATATAGGAATCGACGATTTCGGCGCCCTTCAGCTCCAATCCCAGGGTCTTGATGCGTTTATTAATCTCATCAGTTGGACCGAGCAGGATTGGGGTGCCGATACCTTCATCGAGGATGATCTGCGCGGCTCGTAATATCTTATCTTCATTCCCCTCCGGAAAGACGATCTTCTTCGGCTCGGCCTGCGCCTTATTAATGATCTTGCGCATGATGGTATGCGAGGGGCCGAAGTGGGCTTCCAGGGTTTCGTTGTACTTATCGAAATCCTGGATCGGATGGATGGCGACGCCGGTCTCCATGGCCGCCTTGGCAACGGCTGGTGCCTCCCAGAGGAGAACGCGCGGATCGAACGGCTTGGGAATGATGTATTCCGGACCGAAGGTAAAATTCGAGACACCGTAAGCCCGACAGACGCTGTCAGGAACGTCTTCCTTGGCCAGATCCGCCAGGGCCTGCGCTGCCGCTACCTTCATGGTTTCGTTGATGGCTTTGGCTCGCACGTCGAGCGCGCCGCGAAAGATGAAGGGAAAACCGAGCACGTTGTTGACCTGGTTCGGGTAGTCTGACCGGCCCGTCGCCATAATGACGTCCTTGCGGGCATCGACGGCGTCGGGATAGGTGATCTCGGGATCCGGATTGGCCATAGCGAAGATGATGGGATTCTTGGCCATGGAACGCACCATGTCTTTGGTGACGGTATCCTTGACCGATACGCCGCAGAAGACGTCCGCATGCTTCATAGCGTCACCCAGAGTGCGGCAGTCGGTTTTAACGGCGAAGCGAGCCTTGTACTTGTTGTATCTCGGATGAGCTGGATCGATATCTTCGCGGCCTTCATAAATAACGCCCTTGGAATCGCACAGCATCATGTTCTCGGGTTTGATACCCAACTGGATGTAGAACGCCGCACAGGCGATACCGGCGGCGCCGGCGCCGTTGTAGACCACCCGCATTTTACTGATATCTTTTCTAACCAATTCCGCAGCATTCAGAAGAGCGGCGCCGGAAATAATCGCCGTGCCGTGCTGATCATCGTGGAACACCGGAATATTCATCGTCTCTTTGAGCGTTTCCTCGATATAGAAACATTCCGGCGCGGCGATGTCTTCCAGGTTGATGCCGCCGAAGGTCGGCTCGAGAAGC
>JALGZU010000553.1 GCA_025774735.1 candidate division LCP-89 bacterium
CCTGCTGGATGCGGGGGTTGTCGGCCTGAGTAATCTCGAGCGCTTCCCGGAAACTAAGCTTGAGGGGTTCGGCCGATACCGTTAGGCCTGACCCGAACGTCGCGATGAAGGCCGCGGTGATTAAAAGAATGTCGGTTTTACGTCTCATAGCTCTTCTGGTTCTATGGATACTCAAGATTGAATTCCTGGCTGCTGTAGCGCTTAAGTCTAATGCTCAACTTCGTGCGAATTTTCGACGATCTTGCGCATCAACACGATGAGCGCTTCCTGATCACTCTGATCCAGCGACTCCAGTATCGTGCGGCTCAGGTGGATGTGTTGCCGGGTATGCCATTCGTAGACTTCCCGACCTTTGGGCGTTAGTTCCACCTCGACCAGACGGCGGTCTTCCTCCGAGCGGTTGCGCCGGATGAGATCCTTGTGGACGAGCCGGTCGGCGATGCCGGTGGCGGTGCTCATGGCAAGCCCCATATGCTCCGCTACTTCGCTCATCTTGCAGGATTCTCTCCACCCGAGATAGATGATGAACAGCAGTTCGCGCATGTTGAATTCATATTCGGGAGGAACAACCTCCGCCTTCATGAACATGAATTTGCGCGTCAGTTCGCCGATATATTTCGACAGCTCTTTGGCCTTCTTTTCCATCTGGGGCTATGCCCTCCAATCTATTTGGGATATTGAACTATCGGATTTTCACACTATTCGATTTTAAGATAGTTTGATAATCGAACTATTCAAGATACGAAAAGTTTCAGGCGGAGTCACTAAATTTTTATATTTTTTTTCACTTATTCTAATGTATTGTATCTGGTGAAGGAACTGGTTTCCTTCACTACGCATTTTTTCATTTGAAGATTTTCTCCCTTGTTTTTCGGCTCTTCTTTGCGTATATTATATAAAGGGCTTACTAAACGCGAGGTAAACATGCACAGAAGTACGACTACTTTGTTGGTTGTGATCGGAGTATTATGCTCCCGGTTCCCAACCGCCCGATCTGGACGGCTACCAGGTTCTCTTCGACGCCCGGGAAGCGCGCGGGCCTGCTGATCTCGGTCTCGATGAGGTCGATGATGAGACCGGTTACGACGCTCTCTCTTATGACATTGAAATCCGCTTCAATCCCTCCAGCCAGTTCGTCGAAGGCAGTGTCGTCATGGCGGTGGAGTGCACCGATCCGACCCTGAGCGAGGTCGCCCTGCACCTCTACTACAACATGAATGTGGATAACATCATGGTAGACGGCGTAGCAGCGGCTTATACCCACACCTTCGAAGACAATCTCACTGTGACTCTGCCCCTGCCGCTGTCGCTGGGCGAGACAGCAGAGATCACCGTCGCTTACAACGGTTACCCCATCGCGGGCAGCATGGGGGCGCTCTCCTGGGATTCGCACCTGGGCGTACCGATCATCTCGTCACTGTCCGAACCGGAAGGAGCCCGCACCTGGTGGCCCTGCAAGGATGTCCCCTCTGACAAGGCCGATCCGGTGCGCATGGTTTGGACCGTGCCGGATAACCTCTTCGCCACCGGCAACGGTCTCCTCCAGAGCACCACGACACCGGAACCCGGCTGGAAATCCTACGAATGGGTCGAAAATTATCCCATCACTACCTATCTGGTCGCCGTCACGGCTACCAACTTCGCCCACTGGCGCGACTGGTACGTCACCACCGGCAACGATTCCCTCCCCCTGGATCACTACATCTATCCCGAGGACTCGCTCTACTCCACCATCGAGTTCGCCGATCTGCCCGAGGTCATGACCTTTTTCGCAACGATTTACGAAGAGTACCCCTTCATGGAGGAGAAATACGGTCACGCCGAATTTCCCTGGGGTGGCGCCATGGAACACCAGACCATGACTTCCTACGGCGAAAACCTGATCAATGGATCCGGCTACTACCATTACATCATGGTGCACGAACTGGCGCACATGTGGTGGGGGGACCTGGTTACCTGCGGTACCTGGATGGACCTCTGGCTGAACGAAGGCTTCGCCACCTATTCAGACGCCCTCTGGATAGAATTCGATGAAGGCGCTCAGGCTTTCCTGAACCGGATGGGATCGTTTAAAAGTACTTACTTCTATTACGACAATCAAAACCGGTTTCCCATCTATGACCCCGAATACCTGTGGGGCGGCACCGTCTACCAGAAGGGCGCCTGGATCCTGCACATGCTGCGTAACGTCCTGGGCGAGGAGGACTTCTGGGCTTTTTACCCGGAATGGCGTAACCGCTACGGTTTCGGATCACCCCTCACGGCCGATCTTCAACAGACTCTCGAGGACGTTTCCGGCATGGATCTGGACTGGTACTTCGACGAATGGGTTTACATGGCAGGTTACCCCGAATACGAATGGGGATGGGAGTTCGAATTGTTGGGCCTGGATAGCAGCAGTATAGACCTGTCAATCCACCAGGTGCAGGAACTGATCAACCAGACTCCAATCTTTTCGATGCCCATCGAGATTGAAGTCACCACGACCACCGGCACGGAAATGATCGTGGTGGACAATAATCAACAGTACCAGTACTTCAGCTTCAACGTCGGCGGAATACCCATGAGTGGATATTGAAGACTGCCGCTGAAGTACCCTTCGCCCCCATGTCCCAGACCATCACCCTGACTCCCGCCAGTACTCCCATCGTCATCCTAGAGACCGGCGGCACTTTCGATTATAACATCGAAGGGGCGAATACCGCCCCGACACCCGTCAGCGCCGATGTCTGGTGCGACGTCACCCTCCCTGATGGGAGTATCTACGGACCGGTTCTGGGCCCGGTTAACGTGCTTCTGCCGGCGACCAGTTCCCTGAACAGGGACCGCACTCAGAATGTGCCGGCGGGGGCTCCGATTGGACCCTATACGTACAACGCCTACATCGGAGTCTACCCTGACCTGATCTGGGACGAAGACACCTTTCCTTTCGTAAAAATCGCGGATGATGCTGGAGGCGCCTCTGTCCGTAATTGGGCTAACAGCGGCGAATCCTTCGATATCTGGCTGGCTGAAACGGAAGCTGAAATCCCCGGTCAGTTCGCCCTACACGCGGCCTTCCCCAACCCGTTCAATCCCATAACGGGATTGTCCTTCTCCCTGCCCGAAGCGGCTTTAGTGCAGTTGACCGTCTTCGACGTTTCCGGCCGCCAGGTGGCGAAACTGGTTGACGGCTGGCGCGACGCGGGCGTGCACGACGTCATATTCGACGCTGCGGGTCTGCCTTCGGGCATCTACATCGCCCGCCTGCAGACTGAATCCTTCAGCACCTCCCAGAAGATGGTGCTGGTGAAATAACGAATACTGACCATAAACAGTAGGGGCAGGCCTCTGTGCCTGCCCTTTTTTTATCCCCACCCAAAAAAATTTCACTTATTTCCCCCGGACTATTGACTTTGCCTAAAAAAGTTGCTAAATTGTAGTGAGTCCTTCATATCTCCTCATTTTATTAAAGGGGATCTATAATGAATGCGTTTTTACTTATCCTCTTAACGGTGCTGCTGATTATCGTTCCCGCCGTTGTATCTGCCCAGGTTGACTTCATAGAGCATCCCATCAGCACGAATTTCGATGGAGCTTTTTCCGTCTATTCAGAAGATGTTGACGGTGACGGCGACATGGATGTGCTCGGAGCTGCCATTTACGACGATGAAATTACCTGGTGGAAAAATGACGGGCTGGGGAATTTTGTCGAGCATACCATCGACTCGAATTTCGGCGGCGCCCATACCGTTTACGCTGTGGATATGGACGGTGATAGCGATATCGATGTGCTGGGCAGTGCCTTCTACGGCGACGAAGTCGCCTGGTGGGAGAACGATGGCATTCAGAATTTCACCAAGCATTCCATCAGGACGGATTATGATGGTTCAAGGGAGGTATATGCAGCCGATATTGATAGCGATGGAGATATGGATGTACTGGGTTGTGCACAATATGCTGAGCTTCTCACATGGTGGGAAAATGATGGTGCCCAGAACTTTATTGAACATACTATAGAAGATAGTCTGGAATTCCCCATAACTGTTTATGCCAATGATATGGATAACGATGATGACGTCGATATAGTTTTTGGCGACCGCGATTGGGATGAAGTTTCCTGGTGGGAAAATGATGGATCTCAATCCTTTACCAAACATGTAATCGATAACAACTTCCATTGGATTTGGGATGTATTTGCCATCGATCTCGATCTTGACGGTGACGTAGACGTTTTAGGCGCCGCGCAGAGTGAGAGTCACATGTCGTGGTGGGAAAACGACGGATTTCAGTATTTTACTGAGCACGTCATCTATGGACAGACGAACAATGGTTGTCGTTCTGTCTTTGTTGTTGATCTGAACAATGATAATGACTTAGACATACTGGGCGCATTTGATTACGATAATACTATCTCTTGTTATGAGAACGACGGCAATCAACATTTCACAGAGCATTTCGTAACCACAAATTCCAACAATGCATTTTCTATCTATGCCGCTGATATAGATAACGACGACTATCAGGATGTTCTGGGAGCTGCCTATTACGGCAATGCCGTCTCCTGGTGGGAGAACGTTCCGGCTGTTAATGTCACCCTGACGCCGGTTAATCCCCCCATCCAGATCCCTCTGTCAGGCGGCAGTTTTAATTATAATATCGCTGTGATGAATCGTTCGGATACCTCGGCGGTTTTGGATGTCTGGTGTAATGTTCTTCTACCGGATGGCAGCCTAATTGGTCCCTTGGTCGGTCCGGTGACGTTCCCGCGGCAGCCCCTCCGGGAACCTATACTTACCAGGCTTGGGTCGGCATCTACCACATCGAACCCTGGCACCACGATGCTTTCACCTTCGAAAAGCTGGCAGACGGGGACGGTCCCCAGGTTGACACCTGGGCCAACAGTGGCGAATCCTTTGACCTCTGGCTGGCTGAAACGGAAGCTGAAACCCCCGGTCAGTACGCCCTGCAGGCCGCCTACCCGAATCCCTTCAATCCGGTCACGGGATTGTCCTTCGCCCTGCCGGAAGCGGCTTATGTGCAGCTGACCGTCTACGACGTTTCCGGCCGCCAGGTCGCCAAACTGGTCGACGGCTGGCGTGACGCAGGCACACACGACGTCATCTTCGACGCCGCGGGTCTGCCTTCAGGTCTCTACATCGCCCGCCTGCAGACCGAATCCTTCAGCGCTTCCCAGAAGGTGGTGCTGGTGAAGTAACACATTACTGATATTAAACAGTTGTAGGGGCGGACCTGCGTGTCCGCCCTTTTCATTTGTCCCTACCAAAAAATTTTCATTATTTTCATTGAGGGTCTTGACAATCAACAGATCATTCATTATATTGTGGGAAACTGTTTAAATTTTTCTGTTAACAAGTGGAGGCTTGACATGAGGTATTCGATAC
>JALGZU010000554.1 GCA_025774735.1 candidate division LCP-89 bacterium
GGTCAAGGGTGTCAGCGAAGAGCTGCTCGGCTTCGGGCGGGGCCCCTATGCCTGCGATACGAGCAACAAAGCTGAAGAGCAGGACGACGAGGAAGGCGCTATCTTGACCCGCGGGGGAACAGTGCGCTGGGTTTACGAAATCAATCTTCCCGAAGAGGATTGGGTGGTTCAGGACTTAAGGCCGCTTCAAGCCAACGGTGCGGGGATACGCATCGCGGACACGCTGCCCATCAAGATGATGATCTTCGACCGCAAGACCCTGCTGGTCGCCGATGAAGAGCCGTTCACCCAGCCCGGCGAATTGACCATGTCCATCATCAAGCAGAGGACCATCGTCAACGCTTTTATGGCTCTCTTTGAATTTTTCTGGCAACAATCGGATGAGTTGGATGTCTGGGATAAAAAGCAGAGAATGCTTGAAAGCAATGATATCGTCAGCATCAGAAGCATGAATTCATAAAATAACAAAGCAGAATTAGAACTTGCAGTGGAGGTTTTTATGAAGAAATTGCTCACACTGTCACTCCTGTGCTTATTAACAGCCGGACTGACATACGCACAGCCACAACTCAGTGGCCCTCAATCGGGGACGCTTGGCCCCGGTGATTACCTCGTCGTGGGCAACATCAGAGTCATGTCCGCTGAGACTCTGACGATTGTTCCCGGAACCAACTTCATGCACAACGGCAACTGGTCCTGGGAAATCTACGGCCAGTTGAACGCGGAGGGCACTGAAAGTGACAGCATCACTTTCGTGCGCCAGAATCAGGTCAGTGAACATCGTTGGGGGAGCCTCCGCTTCATGGAAGGCTCGTCCGATGCCAGTACTTTGGATTACTGTGTCATAGACAACTGCAACATTCCCAGCAGTGCGCCTATCACAAAGCTGGGAGGAGGCATCTACACAAACGGCGCCGACATCACGGTAACGAACACCCGGGTATCCAACTGTGACGCCTATTGGCACGGCGGTGGGATCTACGCCAGTGCGGCCGACATCACCGTCGATCACTGTCTGATCGTCGACAATGAAGCGACTTTAGGCGCCAATGGCGGCGGAATTTACCTGATGGGCTGTGAGAATGCTTCAATTACTCATTCAGAAATAGCGCGAAATCACGCCAGTGGTACGTGAGGCAGCTGTGGAGGCGGCGGGATCCGCTGCGAAAATTCTCCAGCTACACTTACCTACAACCTCATCTACGACAACACTGCGGTTTACTTCGGAGCCGGTATTTTAGCTTCTGGCTGCTCCCCCAACGTAATCAACAACACAATCTCAAGAAACAGGTGCACTTCAACTTCAGCAACGGCTGAAGGTGCGGGGCTCTGGGCAGCTGGAGGTTCGTCCTTCGAAGGCGTGAATAACATCCTTTATTACAACATTGCGACGAATAACTCAGAATGTGTGGGTGATGTCAACTTCAGCTATTCCTGCTGTCCCGTTGAAATAAACGGAGATGAAAATATCATCGATGCACCGGAATTCGTCGATCCTCAGAACTTCAATCTCAATCTGCTGCCGAGTTCTCCCTGCATCGACGCCGGTGATCCCTCCAGTCCGCTTGATCCCGACGGCACCTATGCGGACATGGGAGCCCTCTATTTCGATCAGGGAGTTACGGCTCAGCTGCGCCCCGCGGCGCCGAGCGATTTCACGGTCAGCCACAACAATACTCTCCTGATCGCATCCCTGGCCTGGGTTAATCCCAGCCTGAACGCTGTCGGAGATCCGCTCGCCGAACTCACGGGAGTGAGGGTCTATCGAAATGACGATTTGATCGCCGACCTGACCGACGTCGTCATGGGCCAACCCTACGCTTACGATGACAATACGGTACCCGAATCCGGAATGTACGAATATCAGTTGGTGCCCTACAACTCGTACGGCGACGGGCTCTGGGTTCAAGTCTCAGCCTGGATCGGTCTGGATACGCCTGGCCCAGTCCAGAACGCCCTCGCAACGCCGGATCCTGGCGAACTGCTGGAATGCACCCTCACCTGGGATGCACCGCTTGAAGGCGAGCACGCCGGTTACTGGCCCGCTGGCTCCTGGATGGGCCAGAAGGTTTATCGTGACGGTGTCCAGATCGCCGATCTGCCCGGCACCAACACATCCCATTTGGATAATACCGTTCCCATCGCCGGTTTTTACAGCTATGCCGTCTCCTACTATAACGAAGCTGGCGAGGGTGTGGTGACGACCGCGGATCCTGATCCCGTCTTCGTGGGACCGCCCCAGTTCGAGGAGATCCCCTATGAATGGGTGGAAATCTCCGGCATCGGCATTAACACCGGCATCACCGGAG
>JALGZU010000555.1 GCA_025774735.1 candidate division LCP-89 bacterium
AGGACGTTCTGCATGCATCCCTGACCGTGCCCAATACTGGCATCAAGGAATTGACCGGTTATGCAGGCAATCCCGTCGGTGATGGCATGAGTGTTGACTGCAATCCTGGAGGATCAGGATCCGGTACCTGCACGTCTCCGGACGGTATCACCGTCCTGGCTCCTGCCGAAGCAGCGTTCGGTTATGACGGCAGCACACACGATGGTGCGCTCACCTACGAAGATCCCAGCACTGCCAAACTGGTCTTCTTCTCTTTCCCGTTCGAAGCAATCAACGGCGTTGGTGGAACCAACACCCGGGAAGACGTCCTTACCGCCATTCTGGAATACTTCGATTCACCGGTAGTGCCCCCATCGGTCACGATCACCCTGACTCCCTACGCGACACCCATCCAGATCCCATCGACCGGTGGCAGTTTCGACTACAACATCGCCGTCACAAATGATGGTGCAAGTTCCGAACTGGTCACCGCCTGGTGCGACGTCACCTTGCCCAACGGCAGCCTCTACGGACCAACCCTGGGACCGGTGTCAATTACCATTCCTTCCGGACTTACCATTGACCGTGATCGGACTCAGGCGGTGCCTGCATTGGCACCAGCCGGATCGTACACCTACAATGGATATGCTGTTGCCGGGAGTGACACGGCCACCGACAGCTTCCCCTTCGAAAAACTTGCGGCTGGTGATGGTATCGTGATCGGCTCCTGGGCCAACACCGGCGAAGCCTTCGATGAGTGGCTGGCAGCCAATGATGATCAATTCACACCTGTCGCCTATTCACTGGCACAGAACCACCCGAATCCCTTCAATCCGACTACCACGATCAGTTTCGATCTACCCGAACCGAACTTCGTCACCCTCCGGGTTTACGACGTCTCGGGTCGCCAGGTTGCCGAACTGGTCAACGGATACAGAGGTATGGGTACTTATGACGTCACCTTCGATGCTTCCAGTCTCGCTTCAGGTATTTACATGTACCACCTCGAAGCTGGGGCATTCACATCGATGGGTAAGATGGTCCTGATGAAGTAAGATCATCTCTGCCGGAACGTAATGAAACCAAAAAGGGCGGAAGTTAATTCCGCCCTTTTTTAAGTCATCTAGTCAGCGTCCGGCAAAATAGTTTATGTAGATCCCGTCAACTCTCCAACCAGCCACTAATGACGACCCATAAGGAATCCCTCCCCTCTTTCGTCAGCGCTGAAAAGGGCACCGCCTCACCCGCACCCTCAAATGCAAGCTCGCTTTCGATTCGAGTCAGAGCCTCCATCCGTTTCTTCCGTGATAGCTTATCCACTTTGTTCAAGGCGTAAACCGCTGGTATGCGGCTTTCCGCCAGCCAGACGGCCATATCCTTGTCAATCGCCGTAGGCGCATGTCGAATATCCATGATCAATACAACTCCGAGGAGCATGTCCGCTTTTCTCAGGTAGCGTTCCATCTCCCGGATCCAGCGGGTACGAATGGACTGCGATACCTTCGCATATCCGTACCCAGGAGGGTCCACGAACAGGACTTTCTCATCAACCTCATAGAAAAAAAAGAGCCGGGTTTTCCCCGGCGTGGAACTGGTCCTTGCGAACTTCTTACGATTGACGAGGCAGTTGATCAAACTGGACTTCCCAACGTTTGACCTTCCCAGGAAAATGATTTCAGGCAGAGGCTTGCGGCGTAAAACGCTCGGTTTCACGGATGAACCGACGAATTTTGCCTCCGGGTTTGACTTCATCTGCCGCAGTTCAGAATGGACCAGACTTGATCGAGAGTGTCGATGGGTGTAACGTTGAGACCGCGGCGTATCTCAGAAGAGACTTCAGATAACTGAGGCAGGTTCTCCCTGGGGATCAGAACTTTTTTTATGCTGTTGCGTTTTGCTGCGATAAGTTTTTCAGCCAGGCCTCCGATCGCCAACACTTCGCCGCGAAGGGTGATCTCCCCTGTCATGGCAATGTCCTGGGGCAGCGGTTTGCCTGATGCGGCCGAATAGAGGGCAGCTGCGATGGTGATGCCCGCAGACGGACCGTCTTTGGGAACGGCACCTTCGGGAATATGAAGATGGACTTCACGTCCCCGAAACGTATCCTGTGTCAATCCAAGGTGCTCAGCGTTATCCCGGAGGTACGAGAGAGCTGCCCGGGCCGATTCCTTCATGACATCACCCAGTCTGCCGGTCAGAATCAAGCCGTCGCGACCTTGCAGCAGGGTCACATCGACTGACAATATTTCGCCTCCAACCGACGTCCAGGCGAGACCTGTTGCACGACCAACCTTTGAACCTTTCTTCAGCCGTCGGTCC
>JALGZU010000556.1 GCA_025774735.1 candidate division LCP-89 bacterium
GGCATCCAAATGGTTGTTCTCAGAGCTATCGTTCGATTGATAATATTTATCATTGCCATTGCAGCCATTGTGGTAATACTGGGGGCCGGCTTTTGGGCATTTTCTAACCAGGGTGGCGAAACCACCGCTTCCATCTCTCTCGGCGATGCCTCAGTGGCTCGCTCGCCGCAAAATATTGAAGAGTTTTTCCTGAACTTCTACCTGCAAACCCAATCGGAGATTATCAACACCCCGGTTTCCAATGACCCTGCCCCGGTTCCCTTCGTTGTTGAAATTGGCGAAACTGCTGTTACCATTTCTAACAAATTACTGGAACACAGGCTGATTTCCGATGCCGATCTGTTCCGTCTCTTCCTGCGCTACAACGGGTTGGATGCCTCCCTGGAAGCGGGCGACTACGTCCTGCGTCGCAACATGACCATGCGCGAAATTGCCCAGGCCCTGCAGAAAGCCAATTTTGAAGAAGTGGCCGTAACCATCCCGGAGGGTTGGCGGGCCGAACAAACGGCCGAGCTGTTGACCGCAGAAAATATTATGGATGGAGCTGTCTTTCTGGCCACTGTGCGCCAGGGAGTTGGTATAGAGCATCCACTACTGGCCGACCGGCCGGCTGGCGCTTCCTACGAAGGTTATCTCTTCCCTGACACATATCGCCTGCCGGCAAATGCCACCCCTGAAGACCTCATTAATCGCATGCTTGAGAATATGGCCAACAAAGTTCCGGCCAACGCCGTCGAGTTGGCCGCCGCCCAGGGCTATACCTTTTTCGAACTTTTGACAATTGCTTCCATAGTGGAGCGCGAAGCTGTTGCACCCGAAGAGCGTCCAACCATCGCCAGCGTCTATCTTAATCGCCTGGCCCAGAATATGCCCTTGCAAGCCGATCCTACCGTCCAATATGCAATGGGCTACCAGACCGATAGCGGGCAATGGTGGAAGACTCCGGTGGCGCTGGAGGAGTATTCCCAGGTCAATTCACCTTACAACACCTATCTTAATTATGGACTCCCCCCAGGTCCCATCGCCAATCCCGGCGCTGCTTCAGTTAGCGCTACCCTGCAGCCGGAGCAAACGACCTATCTTTTCCTGATGGCTTGCGGAGGTGAGGGTCAACATCTCTTTGCCGATGATTTCGCCACCCACGAGGTCAATGTTGCTGCCTGTGGGGGAGGACAATGATCTGTTGACGCTATCCCCAATTGAAAATAGCTGGAAGGATACAATAGCCATGCCCGATAAACTGCTGGTGCTGGGTTCCGCTTGTGGCATACCCACTCAGCGACGCTTCACTTCTGCTTATGCCCTGACCGTGGCCGGTAAACTTTTTCTGCTGGATTGCGGCGCGCCTGTTAGCAAGCTATTATTCCAATACGGATTTGACCCAATAGACGTGCGGGCTGTTTTTCTCAGTCACTGGCACATGGATCACGTGGCTGGCCTGGGACTCTTTCTGACCCAAAATCATCTCCGCAAGCGTCCCGGCCCGCTAACCATTTACGGTCCGCGTGGTACGCGTGGCAAAATTCGACGTTTATTAGCTGATTCCTTCCTGCTGCCCGAGGATCTCAATTACAGCCTGCACATTATCAATATCAAGCCCAACAAAAGATATAAAGCAGACCTCATCCGGGTAACCTACTTCAAAACCCAACACCTGGAGCAATCCAAATACAAAACCCACTTTGGCCGCAAGGCCGTGGCCACCGGGATGGTCATTAATGGCCCTGGCTGGCGCATCGTTTACAGTGGCGACCTTCGCTCGCCGGAAGAGTTGGCCCCTTACGTGGCCGGTTGCGACTTGCTTATTCACGAAATGATGCATCTTCGCCCCAGAGCAGTAGCCAATTTCGCTTCGACGGCTAAAGTGCCTCACGTCCTTGTCAGTCATCTTGCCGCTGAGTTCGATGAAGCCCCCGAAAAAATTACCAGGGCCTTTGCCGGCCGTTACTCCGGCAAACTTACCGTTGCCGAAGACGGTACAGAAGTACGATTGAGAAAATCCGCCAAAAAGTAGTAATTCCCGTTATGAGCTTCCTCCCCGTTGGGAGCTCCAAATGCGGTTACAATTTGGAGGCACACCTATGCTGCGCCAACTTAGCCTGACTGGTTTACTGACCGTGGTCATAACCTTAACAGCCTGTAGCGCCAATAACACCCCGGAAAACCCCTCTAACCCCGCGCCCGAGGCCGCCATCGAAACCGAAGCGAATCGCGAGGGTGTTTTCATCGTGCGTGATGAACAACGGGAAGCCTTGCCGGTGGAGGAGCAGGTCCTGTTGAACGTCGGGGAAGGAATC
>JALGZU010000557.1 GCA_025774735.1 candidate division LCP-89 bacterium
TGCGTACATGATCTATATGGTCAGCGCCGGATGCCATCGATGATAGGATGGTCGTGTCCGATATGGGTGAGGCGTGATCACCAAACGTTGAACCGGCCAGAACCGCTCCGATTGTACTGATCATGATGGCGTGGCTGACATCCGGACTCAAGCCCGCTTCCATGGGGAAAAGGTAAGAGAGGGGCGCTACGATGGGCATGAGGATGGATAGCGTGCCCCAGGATGTACCGGTCGCGAAAGCGATAGCCCCGGAGATTATGAAAGTCAAGGCTGGGAGCAAATGTGGTGAAAGGATGTCCCGAGAAACCCCCACGATGTAGTCCGCCGTCTTCATGTCCTGGCAAATTCCCCCGATACTCCAGGCCAAGATCACTACGACACAAGCTGCAGTCATCGCTTTTATCCCTTCCACGAAGGCTTCTAAAACTTCGGACAACTTCAATCCTGCACCGACAGAGCCCAATATTCCGGCTGTCAACGCCCCCAAAAAACTGGCCCACATCAGCACAGCGAAGGAGTTCGCTTCCGATATGACGCGGTAGAGCGGGATACCTGCTGCTTCAGATCCCAGAGCGGCCCTGCCCTCAACGATCAAACCGAGGAAGGTCGCAACGATAACCACCAGGATGGGTGCGAGACCCCAAATCCAGGAATGCTTTGTCAAGGTCACCTTACTCTTATCGGTTGCATCCAATCCTGCCAGGGGCTTGGCGCCGGGTGCCAGGACCTGACCGGTTTTACGGCAGCGCCGTTCCGCCTTGAGCATCGAGCCGAAGTCGCGATTCCAGAAGCCGATCAAGAACACCAACAAGAGCAGAAATAGAGGATAAAAACGGTAAGGAATGGTTTCGATGAAGATTCCGTAAGCCTGGTTTGGATTGGTGATTGCGCCTGAAGGAACCAACCCATCACCGATAAGCCCCACTTCAAATCCTATCCAGGTTGAAATTAATGCTATGGAAGCGATTGGCGCCGCCGTGGCGTCAACGATGAAGCTCAGTTTTTCACGGCTGATTCTTAGGTTATCACACAGAGGCCTGAAGGTATTTCCTACGATCAGCGTGTTGGCGTAATCATCGAAAAAGATGAGGAGACCCATCGCCCAGGCAGAGATCTGTCCGGACCGGGCGTTTTTAGCCCAACGGCTTACGTGCATGACGATGCCCGCCGCTCCTCCTGATGCGCCGATGATGCCCACCATCCCGCAGAGTGTCAAACTGAAGAGAAGAATAAATGCGTGATCGCTATCCGCCAGAGCTCTGACAATATGGTGGTCTAAAGTCCGCAACAGACCGGTAGCCAGGCTCCCATTATTCAGGAAGGCCGCTCCCAACCAGATTCCCCCCAGGAGAGCTAAAATGACCTCACGGCTGACCAGCGCCAGTGCGATGGCGAGTATCGGCGGCAAAATCGACCTGATACCGAAGCCGTCCGCAGCATCGGGAGTGCCGATCAACGACATAACTGCACCCAGACAGAGTACTACCGCCAGCAATGGCCGCATTTTAAGTTTCATAGTATGAGCTCTCTTGTTTCCGGACAAGAATCGTCGCCGACCGGGCTTAAACCTTCGCCCAAAGTAAGAAAACTACCTCAAAATATCAAGCTGAATCCCGGTTTATCACTTTGAGATTTCAGGCGGGTACTGCCCGGTGTTGAATCCTTTTAGCCCTATCCCTTCGATGAGAGTTTTCGTTTGCATTTTGGAATTGAAATCGCTATCTTTCTTAGATTAGATCCGATTAACCACTGTTTACGAACTCCATTGGCCGATCATCGTAAAAAGAGTTACCGGACTCGCCCCCTCCAATTCTCTCGCGGGTACTTTATCCCGCTGCTGTTTTGGTTTGTGACGTTCTCGCTGGTCCAGACAGGGAGAACGGAAATGGGCTTTTACCTGACGCCTGAGGGTCTATCCTGGTCGGATTACGCTCCCGAACGGCCGGAATCGGCAATGCCGGTTTTGGATTTGAGTGGTGAATGGCAGTACCGGGCGGGTATAAGAAATGGGACTATCAGGATTCCTTCCAGTTATGCAGGGTATGATGGGATCGTTACGTTCACAAGGCGGTTCACTATCCCGGAGGCATGGAAAGGGAAGCACATCATTCTCAAATTCTTCGGTATCCGGCACCGGGCATCGATCCACTTGAATGGTGCCATCCTGGGGATGCACGAGGTGAGCGGTATCCCCTTCGAAATCCCGGTCCCCGTTCGGCTTGTCAATTATGGCGCTGAGAATGAATTAATTATTGAAGTCGATAACCGCAAACTTTCGAAAACTGGTTTACCTCTG
>JALGZU010000558.1 GCA_025774735.1 candidate division LCP-89 bacterium
ATAGTCCAGAACTCCCTACCTTGCTGCGCACCAAGCTCAATCAGACGCTGGTGATCGCTCACCTGGTGCCCGACCCGCCTGCTCGTACGACCGGAGCAGCGCCGCCACGTCCGTTAACGCTTATCTCAGCGCTGGCTGGCTATGGAAAGACCATCCTGGTCAGCCGTTTAATTCAGGACAATGGTGGCAACGACCTGGCCTCGTTCCTTGACAACATTCCGGGCGCCCTTTCCCTAAGGAGATAATATAAATTGATAACGGAATTAACGAATAAGGATATTATCTATCAAGGCAACTCGATCATTTCCATTGAGACTCTTCCGGATTACACCCATCCGGTGGTGATCAAGAAGCCTGCGAGACACCACCCCTCCCAGCGCAGCCGGCGATCCCTGGAAAATGAATACCAGATGACCCGCGCCCTCAACACGGTCGATGGAATCCGCAAGGCTCTAGAACAAAAGTCGATCAATAATCAACCATCGTTGATCCTGGAATACATCGAAGGGCAGACCTTGCGAGATACGATCACCGGAGAACCACTCAATCTACGTTCAAGACTGGAAATTGCCGTGGATCTTACTCGCATCCTGCGAGAAATCCACCAACAGAATGTGATCCATCTGGATCTTAACAGCAGAAATGTGCTCATCGCTAAAGAGCATCAGGCAGTTCAGTTAATCGATCTGGGTTCTGCCTCCTATATTGACCGCGGTGGTTACCAAAAAGTCCGGCCCGACCAACTGTTGGGAACCCTGCCATATATCTCACCAGAACAGACCGGAAGGATCAACCGCGCCCTGGATGAACGTTCGGATCTCTATTCTCTGGGCGTGGTGTTATACGAACTTGTAACCGGGCAGTTGCCGTTCGATTCAAAAGACCCGATGGAGCTTGTCCATCACCACATTGCCCACGTACCGGTCTCGCCATCTGAGGTATCGGCAGAGATCCCCGAGGTGCTCAGCGCCATCATTTTGAAGCTGCTGTCAAAAAATGCAGAAGACCGTTATCAATCCGCAGCCGGAGTTCAGACTGATCTGGAAAAATGTCTCCAGCGCTTGAGTCCGGAGGATACCATTGAAGAATTCCCGCTGGGAGAGTCCGATTATGCCGGCTGGCTGAGATTTCCTCAAAAGCTCCATGGCCGTGGCGGCGAACTGAGAGAGCTGGAGCGCGCGTTTGAAAGCGTTTGCCGGGATACTTCCTCAATCGTGTTTGTCGGTGGTTATTCCGGGATTGGCAAGACGGCGCTGGTTGAAGAAATACAGCGACCGGTATCTGAAAAAAGCGGCTACTTCATACAGGGGAAATTTGACCAGTTGGCCACCATCCCTTACGCAGGGATCACCCAGGCGTTTGCCATATTTACATCCCAGATACTGGCGCAGACCGAAACCCAGCTCGAGGCATGGCGGTCGAAGATTCTGGAAGCGGTGGGGCCAAACGGCAGGATACTGACGGATATCGTTCCCAGTCTGGAACAGGTGATCGGTCCCCAACCGGCCGTGCCGGACTTGAGCGGAGAGGAGGCGCAGAACCGTTTCAATTATGTCTTTCAGCGCTTCTTCGGTGCGATCGCTGGGGGCGAGCATCCGATTTGCTTCTTCCTGGACGATTTACAGTGGGTCGACCCGGGCTCACTTGAACTGCTGAAGAACCTGTTCTCCAGCCCTGACCTGGCGCATCTCCTCGTCGTCGGTGCGTACCGTGACAACGAGGTCGATGAAGCGCATCCCTTGATGACGTTCATCGCAGATTTGGAAAAGGCCGGCGTCAACCTGAAACAGATGATCCTGCCAGAGCTAGCGGAAGCGGATATCGAAGCGCTGATTTCAGACGCGCTGCGGCGAGATCCCGGTGAGGTCCGGGAGCTTTCCAGGCCCGTCTATTCGCAGACGGATGGAAACCCGTTTTTCACCCGCCAGGTGCTGCGCAGTATGGAAGATCAGGGCCTCATCGCGCTCGATACAGCAAGCGGAAGCTGGCGCTGGGATATGGATGCCATCAGGGACCTGGATCTTGCGGACAGCGTTGTCGAACTGCTGGTGGGCAAGCTGAAAGAGCTCCCTGCCGACGTACAGGAAACGCTCAAGGTGGCGGCCTGCATTGGAAACCAGTTTGACAATGCCACCCTGACGGTGGTCACCGAAGGAGATGACGACGCAATCCTCGATAATGTCCACGCAGCGGTCGCGGCGGGTTTGATCTGGGAACGTGACGGTCGTGGTTTCTTCGTCCACGACCGTGTGCAGGAGGCAGCCTATGCCCTGGTGCCGTCAGAGGATCGGGATC
>JALGZU010000098.1 GCA_025774735.1 candidate division LCP-89 bacterium
GAGCAGTTCTACCTGCGCTCCCTCGACTGGTCGCCGGAATCGGACCAACTCCTGATTGAGGTGATGCGCCGGGATATGCTAGAACGGCACATCCTGATAGCCGACGTCGCCACCGGCAGAGTCGATACGGTGTGGCAAGAAACGGAGGACAAGTGGATCCCCCGCAACATGGCGCGGGTGCGCTTCGGTCCGGATGGTGAAGACATCATATTCGGTTCGGAGATGAGCGGCTGGTGCCATCTCTACTCCATCCCGGCGGATGCCGCGGACGAAAAGATTATCCGGGTGCTGACGGCAGGTGAGTGGGAGATTCCATCCGGCTCCTGGGGCGGCGGCAATGACTGGAAGATGTCGACCGACCGACGTTCCCTATTGTACATATCCGGAGAAGACGACCCGGCCGAACGGCATCTCTACCACATCGAACTGCCGGGTGGAACGAAGCAGAGGGTGATGGCGGAGAGGGGCTGGATCCGTTCTTTTGAGATCACAGATGATGGGTCAAAGGCGGCGCTGATCTACGGTGACCTGGATGAACCTTACGACCTTTACTGGTGCAATGCGAAGTCGGAAAAGTCCTTAAAGAGGTTAACCTATTCGCAGCCGAAAGCCTTCAGCGAATACGACTGGTTCAAACCGGAATACATCACGATTCCGACCTCAGACGGGCTGTCTTTCCCCGCCAAGCTCTGGCTTCCTGACGCGGAAAAACAGCCCGCACCACTGATCGTATACATCCACGGCGCCGGATACCACCAGAACGTCGAACGGACCGCCTGGGGGTACGAAGACCGCTTCCACCGCATGCTGGTACAGGAGGGCTTCGCCGTCGTCGATATCGATTACCGCGGATCGTCCGGTTATGGCCGCGATTGGCGGGTGGGGATTTACCGCCATACGGGCGGCAAAGATTTAGACGACGCTGTGGATGCGGCGAATTACTGCATCGAGAGAGGTTGGGGCAAACCGGGTGTAGGCATCTGGGGCTGGTCCTACGGCGGATTTTTAACCAACATGGCCATGTTCAAACGTCCTGACGTTTTTAAGGTCGGCTGTTCCGTTGCCGCAGTGAACGACTGGATAAATTACAACCTGGAGTACACTACTCAGCGTTACAAAGACCCGGATCAGGATCCCGAAGCGTACACACAATCCTCCCCCATCACCTTCGCGGATGGACTGGAAGGCAAGCTGCTTTTAGTCCACGGAATGAGGGATAACAACGTCCACGTTCAGGATACCATCCAGTTGATGGACAAACTGATCCGCCAGGGAAAGAAGTTTGACCTTCTGCTCTATCCGCGCGAAAGACACGGTTTTTCACGGGACGAATCAGACGTTCACGTCATGCAAGCGATCCTGGACTACTTTAAGGAACACCTGAGGTAAATCATGAGAAGGAACGCGATCAGAACCATTTTGCTGACGTGCATGTTCGTCATCCTGCAGGCGCATTCGGGTTGCTGAATGCTCTGGGACGCGATCGGCGGAACGCCGGTCTGTCATGCGGGCGAATTTCGTCGGACGGAGATCCCACACCAACTAGGGTTCACGAAGATCACCGAGGGGGCCATCCCGCAAATGATGCGGTGGGGTAAAGCAGCGCTGATCATTCCAGCGGAAGGGGCAGCATTGGATTTCCCGGTTGATGGTTTGAATATCAATATTGAAACGGCTGATCTCGATTCGCTGCATATGCCTATCGAGGTAGCTTTCAGCGAGGGGGCGGATCTACACCTGTATCTGGTATATGGGTGGAGTACATCCGGGCTCGACGAGCTGCGATCGGCGACCCTCGATTCCGCTCAAATTGTCGGAAAGAGTATCGAGATCTGGACGTCACGGCCCGTAGTTCAGTACGGTCCCGGTGTCCGGGGAACGGCGGACATGCGTTTTATCGGCTGGGATATCGCGGTGGGAAATCTGCGACCTAGTGATTACACCACAACGGTATATACAAAGAGGGATACACTCAGGCGGGGATCTGATCCCGGATCAGGAGTGGGTGCTGCAAAAAGTAACTACAGGTTGTGGAACGAATTTAAAGTAGCTGTTGAGAAGGGTGACTGACGGTTAGAGTGACAATCAATCCTAAGAAGCCTGGAATGGTTATGCACCTGTCGAATCGATCGGTGGATTCCCTTTCGGGCTTTCCTCGCTCTTACTTCGCTGCCCAAACTTCGAAAAGATGAAAGAACGAATTCCTTCCTGGAAAGTCAAAGTGTAATGCCCCCAGAAACTCCAGATCATCACAATTCCCACCCCGAAGAACTGCGCGACGAGCAGACGCATGTGAACGACCTGGACGAAAATTTCCATCAATACGGCTTTTAAACACAATCCTGTAGTAGCGACGAAGAAAAAGGTGCGCGCCTGCTTGAGGATAGGGCGGTCTTCTGAAGAGAAGTTCACGTACTTGTTCAACAAGAAGTTAGCAACCATCCCGCAGAGGTAGGCCAGTGCGGCTGAAAGCCAGACGAAGAGCCCGAACTTCACGCGGAATACGACCAAAGCGGCCGTATCAACCACGGTCGCCAGGCCACCGATCCAGATGTAGTTTAGAAAGAGTCTAACTATGCGTTTATCGGGTCGCCACATGGGATTCCTGAATATAACTCACTAATGTAAGAAAATGCTTCGCTGCAGAACGTGATCTGGCGCATACCAATCACATTATGTAATCCAGCACACTCATGGAATCAGGAATGGATTAAATAGACGTTCGATACCAACGGTGGTAGCGGGGCCGTGTCCGGGGTGGAGAACCATATCATCTCCCAGCGTCAGTATCTTCTGACGAATCGACTGGACCTCCCTGTCAAAACTCTCACGGTCCGACGTCCCTCCGATAGACCCGGCGAAAATCAGGTCACCGCAAAAGATATCTCCTCCTACGACAAAGCTCAATGCATCCTCTGTATGGCCCGGAGTCGCCAGAACTTTAACCTGTAATTGGCCTACCTCAAAGACATCACCATCCTTCAGTTCCCTACCACCGTATGAGCCGGGCGTTCGACCCATCACCTTCGCATCGCTGAACTCAGCGCGCAACGCGTCAATTCCTCCGGTATGATCTTGATGATTGTGTGTAATCAAGACGGTTTCCAACTTCAGGTCCATGTCTGTCAGGAAGCCGGACAGGCGCTCGTTCCACTCTCCCGGATCAATGACGGCGGCAGTGTTCGTATCCTTGCAGCCTATGATGTAGCAGTTCGTTTCGTTGATGGAGAGGAGAAAGTGTTCCAGGATCATGAGTTCTCCCCATCGCTGAAGATGGCACCATCTGTGTTGGCTGATTCCAGGTTGGTACCGGACAAGTCAGCTCCACGCAAAATAGCCCGTTCCATAACCGCACCGTCGATTTGAACACCCGCCAGCGTGGCCTCACTGAGATCTGCTTCGCGCAGGATTGTTCTTTCCAAACGCGCACCGCTTAAATCGGCCCTGGCCAGTCTCGCCCGCCCAGGCCGGGAATAGAAGAGATCTGCTCCCGCAAGATTCGTCTCTTCGAGGTCAGCCCCTACGAGGTTGGCACGCGACAGATTCGCTTCCCGAAAAGATGCCGTTGAAGCACGCGCTCCGCCCAATACAGCAAAGGAGAGATCCGCCTCACTGAGGTCAGCCGCTTCGAGTATAGAGAAATCCAGGCGTGCGCGGCAGAGGGAGGCCCTACGCAGGATGGCGCCACGCAGATCAGCGTGGGACAAGTTGGCATCCGCTAACTGAGACGATTCAAAATCGCACTCTGCCAGGAAAGCTGCTTCCATCCGCGCTCCGCTGCCCTGTAGCCGGGCGAACTTCGCATATCTGAAATCGCCACCGCGCAGATCGGCTCCTGACAGATCCGCACCGGAAAAATCGGCACCGGCCAGACGGGCGCCGCTCAGGTCAGCTCTAGCCAGTTTTGCACCTTTCAGGTTGATATTGTCCATCACGATTCTGGCAAGATTGGCTCCACTGAGTTCAGACCCCGATGCGACTCGCTCTTCGAGGTCGGCGCGATAGCGATCCTTGTCGTCCAGATGAAACCAGCATTTATCGGCCAGGATCACAGCCTTGAACCTGCACCCCTCATATTGGCAATTTTTCGTTGGTAACACGGTGTTTCTCTATGATTTCAATTCATCCAGTTCGGGTCTGTGAAAGCCATTCCTTAAGCTTTCAGATTCCCCCTATATACAGATACGAGTAAATGCGGCACTCACGTGATGTAAGAGCCGCATTGAAGTGATTTTAATTCAATTCTTCAAATTCAGCAGGAGGCAGCCCCGGGCGTCCACGGTGAGATGCCATTCAGGCGGCACCACGGTGGTGGAAATAACTTCTTCTATCAAGCAGGGTCCCTGGAATTCCGTACCGGCGGGCAATGCATCGCGCTCGTACACGGGAACCTCCGTGAAACCCCGGTCGAAGAAGAATACCCGGCGGGACTGTTTAACCTCAGCTTTTAAGTCAGAAGCGACCGGTTTCTTTTCCGGCAGCGAGACATCGGGAGAACGGCCAACGGCTGTGACTCGCAGATTTACCCATTCCGTGATCTCGTCCACAGCCTTGAATGCGTAAACCAGCTCGTGCAACTGATGGAAGGCTGAAACGACCGCATCCAAATCCTCGCGGGTACAGCGACCGCTTTCGGGAAAGGGCACGTTCAGATCGTACGATTGCCCTTCGAGGCGTAAATCAGCAGACCAGGTAAATAACATCCGCTCAGCGGGGATACCCTCGGCTACCAGGCGCTCCCTGCCTTCTCGCTGCAGTTCGAGTAGAATCCTGGATATCTCCTCGATCTTGACATCATCCTGATTTGCCATGATCGTTTGGACATAATCGTGGCGGGCATCCGCTACCAGCAAACCCAGCGCTGAGAGGTTCCCAGCGAAGGGTGGAACGACTACCCGATTCATTCCCAGTTCTTGGGCGATCTCCGCCGCGTGCAAAGCTCCCGCGCCACCGAATGCCATGAGGGCAAATTCGCGGACGTCCAGTCCTTTTTGAGTCGTGCGTGCTGTGATTCCTTTCGCCATCTTGGCGTTGACAACGCGCAGAATTCCGGCAGCGGTATCCTCGGAGGTCATATTCATCTGTTCGGCAATCCTCGTGCTGATCGCCTTTTTGGCCGCACCTGCATCCAGATTCATCCTCCCACCCAGAAAGTAATCAGGATTCAGCCGGCCCAGTATCAGGTTGGCATCCGTTACGGTCGGTTGTTCACCGCCGCGTCCATAGCAAACGGGACCGGGTTCCGCTCCTGCGGATTCAGGACCCACTTCCAGAATCCCACCCGGCTCTACTCGCGCCAGAGATCCTCCACCTGCGCCGATGGCGTAGATATTCACCATGGGTATTTTGGCAGGATATCCCTCCAGGTTCCCTTCCCGGGAGATGCGTGGCTTACCGTCTTCTACCAATCCGATATCGAAACTGGTGCCTCCCATGTCAATGGTTATCACCCGGGGCTCATTCACAAGCGAACCGATGAAAGCTCCCGCCAAGGCACCCCCGGCAGGACCGGAATTCACGGTGTTCACAGCTCGTTCGCGAGCGACTTCCACGGTCATCGATCCGCCACTGGCCTGCATGATACGCAAATCGTCAACGCCAAATTTTTGTTTCAGCCGGTCTGAAAGGGTGTCCAGATAGGCTTTAATAATCGGCAGCAGGTAGGCATTTATAACCGCTGTGGAGGTACGCTCGTATTCCCGGAATTCTGGGGCAAGCAGACTCGAGAGAGAAACATACGCAGCGGGGATTTCTTCACTGACGATTTCGGCGACACGCTTTTCGTGAGAATCATTCAGAAAACTAAAGAGTAGGCAGACGGCGATAGAATCAACGCGCTGGTCTTTGAGAAACCGCACTGCTTCGCGAACTGACGTCTCATCGAGTGGCTTGACGACCTCACCAACAGCACCGATCCTTTCGATGACTTCGCGGCGCAAGTAGCGGGGAATAAGCGGGGGCGGATTATCCACGGTAAAATCGTATAGAGCCTCAGGTGGGCGCTGCACCCTGCCTATTTCCAGAACGTCGCGGAAACCAGCGGTCGTAATTAAACCGGTCTTCGCTCCCTTTCTCTCGATGAGTGCATTGGTACCGATCGTAGTACCGTGAACGATCCCATGAATCCGCGATTTCTCCGTATCACCTGTTGGTCCCTGCAGTCCCGCATGGTCGAGCAGTTCTTCTATACCCCGAATGACGCCCTGCGCTAAATCTTTCGGCGTCGTCAGGGTTTTAGTGTAATAAACCTGGCCGGTTGAATCGTCAAAACCAACGACGTCGGTGAAGGTTCCGCCGACGTCTATCCCGATACGCATCATGGAAGTTCTCACAGCAAGTGGATCACCGAAATCAAAATAATATATAATTTTACACGGAATTAGTCAAGCGGCAAAGGAGGTATTATCCGTCGGATTTCTCCTCTTCAGCGAAATACTTGCCGGATGGTATACGGGACATGTGACCACCCATAAATTCATGCAATATCTTTTTGGGAAATCTGTTTTCTTGTACCATATTAAGACGAATGCCGGATGATGAACCTTGTGGGCTCCTGCTCTGACATTAGAGTCCTGATGAATGAATGCGAAAAACGGAAGAGGCAAGATGACTCCAACCCCGAGACGATCCGATGCGAGCAAAACAATGTCCCCGCCCAAGCGCGTGCTGGTCATCGATGATGAGGAATCCATTCGCATCTTATTAAAGGAATATTTCGAAATTATCGGTCTGGATGTCCGGGCGGAACCGTCCGGATCGGAGGGACTCAGAGCTATTACTGAAGACGACTACGGCCTGGTCATTTGCGATGTCGCCATGCCGGGCATGGACGGTTTTCAGGTTTTCGAAGAAATCCTCAGTCTGAAGCCGGAACAAAACTTTCTCTTCATGACCGGTTTCACCTTCGAAGGATCCCGGCAGAATTTAATTAATAAATCGCTGGGACTGCTGCGCAAGCCATTCCACCTGAACGATCTGAATTCAATCCTCGAAGATATTTACACAGATTTACCGAAATGTTGAGTGGAAATATTTTTTTAGCTGAACGGGAAAAATCAAAGCGACCGTAGAAAGTCGCTTTTTTTTGCCCGCTGACATAGCCATTTGAAATAGGCCGGGGCGGATCCGAGGATCCGCCCCTTTTACTGTAGCCCCAAGCAATAAACAAGTCGACCTGTGCTACGATCCCCCCTTCTCAAGACGTGCGCTGTATACCTTGAGGTCTCGGCAGCATCCCAATACGGTTTGAGTGGACACTGGCGCCGATAAGCTGCCATGGTTTACAACATAGAATGGCACCAATGTGTAAACAGACAGCAACGCCGAGATCGCAGGGGACAGGTAATAGTGCTATGAAAACAAAAGGCACGTTCGAATCTAAACAATTCGATCGTGCCTTCATCTTATAGGCCTTATATCCTACACGACAAGGCGACCCGCACCCAAGTTGCGGGCCTCTTCCTGTATCGTCTGTGGAGGTGCTTAATATTTTAAACGAGATAGCATCGCGAGAGGAGCGATAACCGAAATTTCAGGCCGGATTTATCACAAATCCGACCTCAATTCTACGTGAATATAATGAATAATTCTCAGAAAGTCAACTTAAAAATAAAAAAGTTCGCGATGCTGCCAACCGCCGCTGGACAGTCAGAATTCATCATGGCTGGAATTATCAAGCCGGTCAGGCGACGCAGGCTAAATCAAAAATCCCCACCTTCTCCCACAAATACCAACATGGGAGAAAATGGGGATTTCCTATAATTCCAGTACTTTAGATCGTGGGCGATACTGGATTCTTCTACTTCACCAGCACCATCTTCTTCACCGCTGAATAATCTCCCGCACGTAGGCTATAGAAATACACACCTGAGTTAAGATCGGATGCATCAAACGTAACCTCATGTTTGCCTACCTCACGCCAGCCGTTGACAAGTTTTGCCACTAAGCGACCGGAAATGTCATAAACGCCTAGGATGAGTCTACCTGGTACGGGCAGTGTGAAGGATATGGTGGTGGCGGGATTGAAGGGATTGGGGTAGTTCTGGTCTAGCAGATCTCCTTCTGGTTGTGGATCTGTCGATGGTTCAATGCCTACCGTAGAATAGAATGTCCAGTCTCGGAAGCACCAGTATCCCGTTTCGTCATTGACATATTCTTCCTGGAGAACGAAATTTTGCCAAACTTGAATCGTTAAGGTTCCCAGAGAGCCCTTCATACATGCTATCTGGAGCTGCGAGTTTACGTTGGCATCAAAGTTGACCTGTGCGTTGGTAGGACCCCATGGAACTCGACTATATGACAATTCTCCACCATTCACGAAGAAATCTGTATTCAGACTGAAGTTATGGATGGGCAACAATGTCGATATCAATGCAATAGAACTACCAACTATGACATCCTCGTTACCAATCTCCATCACTATAACCTTAAACCAATCCGTTCCATTGCATATCACCTTAATGTTATAGGTTTCCTGTGATAGCGCAGGCAATACCAACAGACTAAAGATGATAAAACAACTGATTAGTACCTTGGTTCTCATGATACCTCCTCTAAATTGATCAGGTTTAAATATCCTGTAATTAGAGCAGTGCGTGATGTAACTCTGGCTAATGGGAATTCAAACTAAAACAATATACTAATTCATGTAGTATTTGTCAAGAGATTCTGTAAGCAAATGAAAAAATGAGAGGTGATCTCAGGCATTAGACTCGGGACGTCAAGGTGTTATTTATATAAGATTCAGGATTTTTCCGGATATTCATCGCTGAAGGTCACTGAGATTTACACACATGTATTGCCAGAAGATTGTAGAGAGGTTTCGGAAGCATTGACATATGGAGGTTAAGAAAGGCGATCTAGACGCGATCACTTTTACCAAAAATCCCCACATTCTCCCACAAATTCCAACGTGAGAGAAAATGGGGATTTTCTATAATTTCAGTACTTTAGATCGTGGGCGATATTGGATTCGAACCAACGACCTCCTGCTTGTAAGGCAG
>JALGZU010000559.1 GCA_025774735.1 candidate division LCP-89 bacterium
TAGCGGGCTCGCAGGAATAACCGGTCCATAGCGGCGAAAAACAGCTTCCTGGCGGGAACGTTATCCCCCAGGATTTTCTCCAGCTTGTCCTTGACTGAATCGTATTCCACGCCGCTAAACCTCTGAATGCACGACAGCAGGTTGCTTAAGCTTAAAAAAGACTGAGGCGATTCCTGCCAGGATGACGAAAAAGGCGATCCAGCTCAACCATTTACCCGCCGATAGGCTCGCCGGTGCGAAGGTCAGCTCTACCCGGTGCGTCCCCGCGGGAATTTCGATGCCTCGGAAAAGGTAGTTGCATTTGTGTATCGCGGTTTCCACGCCATCAACCATCGCCTGCCATCCCGACGGATAATACACCTCGGAGAGAAACAGCAGCTGCTTGCCGTCCGTCTCCACGTCTAAAACCATTCGGTCCGGCGTCTTCGATACCCAGGTGACGCTGCCCGCGGTGCCGTCATCGAGTGTAGCAGCGAGTGGCTCTTCCAGCAGCGCAGTCTGAGTAAAATCGAAGCTCCCCTGGCGATAAAGGCTGAATATCTCCGAAGCCGAGCCGAGTTGGATGGCCCGGTTCACCAGGAAGGCCCGGGGCAGCTCTTGCTTGTAACGGTACACCCTTTCCCGCTGTCCAACGAACACCTCTTCCAGGTCGGGGTGGTTGATCGGCCGGTCGCTGATGAAGTAGCGCACGTTCATCAATTTCAGCAGGTTGGGATTGCCCAGCCCCAGCGAATCGACGGTCTCCTGGTATATTTTCATCTTCGTCGCCGAATAGCCGTGAATCGACTCCATATGGTGGGGCATGTACCAGTTGGGGTGGCGGCCCCCGGTGAGATTGTGAATCCTGTAAGGTGTCTCATCCTGCTGCAGGAACCTGACCACATCATCCGCGGCGAGGTAATTTTCAACCGTACTTTTCGATGTGCTCGGGCGAATGAGTTTTTTGTCGAACGAGTACGTCTCGATTGCCAGGTAGAGAAAGATCGGTATGGCCAGTGTCAGGTAGCTGTATTTTTTGTTGAGGACAAGAAAAGCGACTCCAAATGTTGCGCCCCCGAGGAGCATCAGCCGGATCAGGTCGATGGTGAACAAGCCCAGTGCCGCCTGTGCCCCCTGTACCTGAAGTCGCGGTTGCCTCGAAAGGATCCACTCGGTCCAGAATTGCCGCAAAGCCGTTTGCAAGATGAGCAGGGCGACGCACCCGGCCGCGATGATGACACCGGCCTTCAAAATCTTGCGGCCCAGCGCCACCGTTTCGTCGCTAGCCTCGCCGATGCGTTCGAAAATCCCCTGCAAACCCCGCCCCGCCAGGAGTACCGTGGGTAACAGAACCAGTACCTGGATCAGTGTCGGCACCCGGAACTTGTCGAAGTAGGGCAGAAATTTATAGAGCGGCCAGTAGAGGATCGGCAGGAATCCACCGAAGGAGACGATCCATGCCGCCGCGGCCAGTACGACCAGGAACCAGGTCAGCCGGTCGCGCTTCAGAACGACCGCCCAGGGCGCGAACAGGAGCACCAGCCCGCCCCAGTAAAGCGGCATGTCTGTGAAGGGCATGTAGCCCCAGTACGTCTCTCGTCCGAATCCGAAGAATGAAGGGAAAATGTATGTCAGAGATTCCAGCGGGTGGAAGGACCACTGCGTGGCGTAATTCCAGGCGGCGCTGCCGGCGCCTCCACCGCCCCGGATGATGTGCGGATTGTACTCCAGAATCTGCAGATAAACCGGCGCCGCGAATGCCAGCCCGGTCAAACCAGCGCCTGCCAGAAGAAGAGTCGCTTTCAGGTTCTCCTTCAACTCATCTTTTCCGCCTGAGAGATAGGCGTAGATGACGTACAATCCCATCATCATGACGCCGTAGTAGGCGATCTGAACGTGCTGCGCTCTCAGCTGCCAACCAAAGGCGAACGCTAGCCATGCCGCCCAGAGCACGTGAGGACGTTCGAAAAGACGTATAGTGAAAAATAAAATCCAGGGCAGGTAAGCGATGGTCATCACCTTGGAGCCATGTCCCACGTCGGCGAAGACCACCATGGTGTGGTTGAAGGCGAACAGCACGCCGCACAGCAGCGCGATAGCCCAATTTACTCGGCGGTCTTGCAGCAGCCAAAATACTCCAAAGCCAGCCATCATAAAGTGAATGAACATCCAGCCGAAGTCACTCCCGAAAAAGAGAAAGGATAAAAAGGTCTTAATCGGCGGATAGAATGCCCAGTAATAGTGATTGACGTAGAGTAAGCTGCCCACCATCGGCATCCCCCCGAAGATGTAGGGGCACCAATTGGGGACGT
>JALGZU010000560.1 GCA_025774735.1 candidate division LCP-89 bacterium
ACTGTCGGATCGAGGTATACCGATTGTGGTGGAAGAATCCGATTCTGAGACTGTGAAAGCCTATTTAGACATCTGGGAGAATGCTGAGAGGCGACCCGAGGAGATGTTGGTGTCATGATCACTGAAGAGGCCGTTTTAAAAGCCTTATCAAATGTAATCGATCCTGAATTAGGGGTTGATATCGTCAGTATGGGATTTATCTACAGCGTGGGCATCGAGGATGATCGCGTGAACGTTGCCATGACTCTAACCACTCGCGGCTGCCCGATGCATTCGACGCTGACGAAGCAAGCCGAGGAAGCCGTGTTGGCCGAAACGGGTGCTTCCGGTGTGGAAGTGCGCCTGGTTTTTGATCCTCCCTGGAACATCGACATGATGAGTGCCGAAGCCAAAGAGAAGCTGGGGGTGGGGTAGAGAACCATGTCGAAGCGAATTCGCGCCCTGGGGCTGATTTCTGGCGGTCTGGACAGCACTCTGGCGGCACGTCTGCTAATCGAGCAGGACATCGAAATAAGGGGTGTGTATTTCAGCACGGGATTCTGCATAACGGATCCCAGCAGACCCGGGCGCCAGGGACGCCAGTACACTTCGAACCTGTGCAATGAGGCTTTGAAAGTCGGCGATGACCTGAAGTTCGCCGTCGAGGTCGTCGACGTTTCGCAGGGGTATCTGGACATCGTTACAAATCCCCGCTGGGGCTATGGCAAAAATGCCAATCCCTGCGTGGATTGCCGCATAATGATGCTCGAAAAGGCTAAGCAACTGATGCCCAAACTCGGCGCAGATTTTGTCTTTACAGGCGAAGTCATAGGACAGCGTCCCATGACGCAACACCGGCCGACTCTACGACAGATGGAGAAACAGAGCGGGCTGGAAGGTTTTCTGCTGCGTCCCCTATCCGCTAAAAACCTCCCCGAAACTGAAGTGGAACGGCGGGGATGGGTGGACCGGAGCACTCTGAAGGGATTTTCGGGGCGCTCTCGCAAACCGCAGATTGCACTGGCTGAGGAATTCGGGCTGACTGATTACCCGCAGCCTGCAGGTGGTTGCTGTTATCTGACCGATCCTTCCTATGGTAGAAAATTTTTCGACTTTTTAGACCATAAGGAACCGGAAAGGCAGGTGCAACCGGAAGATTTCATCCTAATGAAGGTAGGCCGGCATCTGCGCTTAACGAATGAGCTCAAGGTGATCGTTGGTCGGGATGAATCAGAAAATGCTTTCCTGGAGGATTTCAGAAAAGGACGCTGGGCTCTGACAGCGCAGGGAGTAGAGGGTCCGCTGGCACTGCTGGATGGCAGGGTTGAAGAAGAAAGTCTGGAAAAAGCAGCTCGTGTTGTAGCGCGCTATTGTGACGGCCGTGACAGGCCCTCCGTCAATATAGAATGCGACAGGAACGGTACCTTCACGGTGAAAACCGTTAAACCGATGAGTGCCGAAGAATCATCTCAATATATTCTAACCTGAACCATGAACACACACGACCCCTTCGAATCATACGATTATAACAGAGAATACCAATCCTTAACTCAAGAAAAACTTGAGCATATTTTGGAGACCGTCAAGCCTTCACTCATCGCTTCGGTCATCCGTAAAGTTCTAGAGAATCTGGTATTGACAGAGAGGCTGGCGGAAGCTGGAGGAACTGATGTTGGGGATACTGCCAAGCGCAAATTCCTCCAGAAGGAACACGACAGTGTGCAAGATGAGGTGAATCGCGCCGTGGGGGAATTCATTGGTTCGATTTTATCACGGGAGGGGGGCTGATGCGCTTATTCCTCCACGTTTGCTGCGGTCCGGACGTTACCGTTGCCCTCGAGAGGGTTCCTGAGACCGAGAAACTCTGTATCTATTTCGATAATCCGAATATTCATCCATTCGAGGAATACGCCCGAAGGATGGCGGCGTTCTACCAGGTCGCCTGCCATTACGGAGCAGAATGTCTGATCGGGGAATATGATCCAGAAAGCTGGCAGGCGCTTGTTGAGGGGCATGAGGACGATCCTGAAGGAGGCGAGAGGTGCATGATCTGCATCGGTAACCGCCTTGAAAAGACGGCGACAGAAGCCCTCAAAAGGGAATACGATACGATTGGCAGCGTATTTTCGACGAGTCCCCTGAAGAACGCCAAGGCGATAAACGAGTTAGGCCATGCTATCGCACGGAAACACGGTCTTAACTACCTCGAATCGGATTATAAGAAGAAGGATGGTTTCAAGCGTTCCATTGAAATCAGCAGGGAATTGAACCTTTACAGGCAGAATTTCTGCGGCTGTATTCATTCTATGCAT
>JALGZU010000561.1 GCA_025774735.1 candidate division LCP-89 bacterium
GGTCTTGAAGCTCTGCGACGTGCACACCGAAGCGCTCAAGGGCGCCATCAGCCAGGAGGGGGCCAAGACGGCTCCGCCGGGACATCCGGTGCACACATTTCAGCAGGAGAACCTGGCCGTGATGACTCAGACCGGATCCTTGAAAGAACTTTACGAGCAATTAAATCAGCTCAAAGAGGATGACGACGCCAGCGATCTTATCCTCGAGATACGGGGGCATTTCAACGCGCTGGCGGACATCGAGAAGCACTATCAGCGCAAGGAAAACCTGCTATTTCCATTCCTGGAGAAGAAGGAGATCACCGGGCCTCCGAAGGTGATGTGGGGGAAGCATGACGAGGTGCGGGAAATGATGAAGGCTGCTCAGGAAGCATTCCAGGGGACAGGCACGATATCGGCGGGGGAAGCGACCAGCCTGGCGGAGCTACTGCTGAAGCCTGCTTCGACGGCTATCGAAGAGATGATCTACAAAGAGGAACAGATCCTGTTTCCGATGTGCCTCGACACGCTGACGGATGCAGACTGGTACCAGATCTATACTCAGAGCCAGGAAGAGATTGGGTTCTGCCTGTACGACCCGGTGGACGAGTGGGCGCCAGAGGGCGTTGAGCCGGTGCGGGAGGAGACGGCGAGTGCCGGGCGAGTGAGGCTACCCAGCGGCAGTTTTACAACGGAGGAGCTGACCACAGTTCTAAACACCATTCCCTTCGACATGACTTTCGTGGACAAGGACGATACGGTTCGTTACTTCACTCAGGGGAAGGAGCGGATTTTTCACCGCAGCCGGGCTATCCTGGGGCGCAAGGTGCAACTGTGCCACCCGCCTTCGAGCGTTCATACCGTACAGAAGATCATCGACGATTTCCGGGCGGGGCGGCAGGATCAGGCCTCGTTCTGGATCACCCTGCGGGGACGGTTCATCATGATCGAATATTACGCCCTGCGCGATGCCAAGGGCAACTACCAAGGGACGTTGGAGGTCTCCCAGGACCTGACCGAGAAGAAGCAACTCGAAGGCGACCGGAGACTGCTGAAATATGATAGCGAGGCTAACGATGAATAGAGATACCGAGCCTAAACACGAGGGGCTGGACATCACTCCGGAGACGCGAGTGGATGCGCTGCTGAAAAGCTATCCTGACCTGGAAGCGGTGCTGATCGATCTTTCACCGGTTTTCGCGAGGCTGCGCAACCCGGTTCTGCGGAAGACGGTTGCCAAGGTTGCCAACCTCAGGCAAGTCGCCCAGATCGGCAACGTCTCCCTGGGGGAGGTAATCAACACTCTGCGCCGAGCCGCGGGCATGGGGGAGTTCGATGAGGTCGAAGCAGCGCAAACAGAGGGTTTGCCTTCTGCAGCAAACGGCCTAGAAGAAGCCGAGATCTGGAAGAGCTTCGACGCCCGGGCGATGATCGAATCGGGCGGACATCCTCTGAACAGGGTGCTGGAGGAATTGAATGATCTGCCGGAGAAGAGCCGTTATGAGCTGATCACACCGTTCGTGCCTGCGCCGCTAATTGAGATGGTCGAGAAGAAGGGATTCCGGTCGGTGACGCGACAGGAGAACGGTTCTCTGGTGAGGACCTATTTTATGCAAAACTGAAACATCTACGATAGAACCAGGGAGATAACAGAGCCGGCCAGATGGCCGGCTCTGTTACTCTTCAGGCGCGCGGTTATACCAGGCGATTTACCTGGGGAAGTTGACATCCTTCCGGGGGACAGGAGGCTCTTCCGGGACCTCTTTGGGATCTTCCTTCATTTTCTTGAGGAGGTACTTGATGGCTTCATCGAGCTGGGGGTCCTTGCCCGCCAGCACGGCGCCGGGATCGTTCTCGACTTCGACGTCGGGATAGACTCCCGGGCCTTCGATCAGCCATTGTTCCTTCTCCTCACCGATGACACCCCAGCCGGAGAATTCCGGAGTGGTGTACCAGACCCGGTCATTCAACGGTTTATCCGATCGTATACCGACCCAGCCGCCCCAGGTGCGTTTACCGAATACCGGCCCCAGATCCAGAAGTTTGGCTCCCTGAGTGAAGGTTTCGCCGTCGGATCCGGTCATTTCGTTGCAGATGATGGCGTAGTGGCCATAGAATGCGGCCGGAGGAGTGGGTCCCAAGCCTCCATGCCGTCCGCGTCCAACCGCCCAGAGTTGGCGGTTCAACTGGGCGAGGAGCATATCGGCAATGTTGCCACCGCCGTTGTAGCGTACGTCCAGGATCATGGCTTTTTTGTCATACTGGGCGTAGAATTCATGGCCGAACTGCCAGAGCCCGTCGTAGCT
>JALGZU010000562.1 GCA_025774735.1 candidate division LCP-89 bacterium
CGGGTCTGGATTACGCGACCCTCAAGTATGACATTGATGGCAATCAAATCTGGATGGCGCGTTACGACGGCCCAGGCGGCGGTGAAGATCGAGCCAGAGCCATGGTGGTCACCGGTGACGGCAGTGTTTTCATCACCGGATGCAGCGCCGGAATCGGTTCGGGATTGGATTACGCCACGGTCGCATACACTCCGGAAGGGATCGAACAGTGGGTCTCCCGATACGACGGACCCGGCAACGCTTTCGATGAAGCCCGCTCCCTGGCTCTCGACAGCAGCGGCAATGTCATTGTCACCGGGTCCAGCACGGGGAGCTGGGTGTACGAAGACTACGGCACGGTAAAATACGATTCCCAGGGAGTAGAACTCTGGGCAGCGCGCTACGACGGTCCGGGCAACTGGTACGATGCCGCGCAAGCTGTACTGATTGACGAGGCGGAGAACGTCTACGTCACCGGGTACAGCTATGCGCCTTTCCAGGATTACGACTACGCGACGCTCAAGTACAACTCTTCAGGAACTCAGCTCTGGATTCAGCGTTACAATGCACCCTGGAACGGAGAAGATCGCGCTTATGCTATGGCGGGAGACGATGACGCCAATATCTACGTCACCGGCTATACGAGCTCCTACTTCTCCATCCACGATTACACGACCATAAAATACGACACCGACGGGAATAACCTCTGGCAGGGCGTCTACAGCGGACCTGGAGAGGGCGAGGATGAGGCGGTGGCCATCACTCTGGATGGAATCGATGGCGTCCACGTCGCCGGCAGCAGCCAGGGGGAAGCATTGGATTACGACTTTGCCACGGTGAAATACAGCCAGAATCCTCCGGATCTATTCTTTACCCTGACTGCCAACGGACCAACCACCCTGCCGGCCTCCGGGGGAATCATCTATTATATCATCGATGGGGGCAATGCAGGCGGTTATTACGAAGTTGCGGACATCTGGATCGATGTCTCCATTCCTTTAGGGGTGGTATACGGCCCCGTGGTGGGTCCTGTCGAGGGCCTCTCGTTCCCGCCCGGTTCGTCCTTCGATAGGGAACGCGAGCTAAATGTGCCGGGTGTCGTTCCTCCAGGCCTCTACGTTATCAACGGCTACTTAGGGAACTATGATCTCTTCGATCCGGTCATTTACGCCGAGGATCACCTTGAGTTCACCAAACTGGAATCCGTGGAAAATACCGGTTCCGAAGCCTGGTTTTCGGACAGTGGTGAGCCCTTCACTCAGCCGCTGCCCACAGTCGATGGATCCTCAACGCCCGCCGGCTACGGGTTGCGATCCAATTATCCCAACCCATTCAACAGCGGTACAACGATTGCTTTCGCCCTGGCATCACCTGGCAGTGTGCAGCTCTCCGTCTTCGACATATCGGGGAGACTATTGCTGGTGTTGGTGAACGGCCACCGCGACGCGGGAGTCCACGAGGTCACTTTCGATGCAGCCGATCTTCCGTCGGGAGTGTACCTCTACCGGCTGCAGTCAGAGACCATCTCGACAAGTCGGAAGAGGGTCCTTGTTAAGTAGGTTTGGACGGGCTCTCATCCGATACCAGACGCCCCGGGGTAGATTCCAGGATTTCCGAAACCGGTAAAAAAATCACTTGATTTAAAAACCGCTTGCATTAGGAAGAGTTTTTTTTTATATTAAATATTGGCATAAAACAAACCTGCATAGCTAACTGACGCTGCTGACGGGGCCGAATGATCTTGGTGATCTGGTACGAGGCCGCGGGCTGGAGGGTTCGCGGTTTTTATATGATCCCGTAGCATTCCGAGGAGGAAAAGGAGACACCCATGATGCGAGGTCTGAGAATTCTCTGCTCTTTCTGTCTGATTACCCTTGCCACCCAGACGACTTTCGCCGACACTTTGCCGCTGCGCACGGACGTGCAGGGCGACCGACCGCAAGTTTCCATCCTGAACCACAACACAGAAGCAATACAATTCGAGGTACGCCTCCCCGGCATCGAGCGGTTGCAGGGCACCCTGGAGGGGCGCCACTGGGACCGTATTGAAATCCCCGGGGGGGGCTACGAACTCGATCTGGGCGCTCCCGAAGTGCCGCACTTCACGCGGCTCCTGGCCATCCCGGCCGGAACGGGCGTCCGGGCCGAATTCGAAGCCCTGGAAGCGACCGTGCTGCAGAACGTCGATCTGATGCCGGCACAGGGAAAGGACCCGGTGGACTTGGAAAACGACACCCAGCCGGTCACCTTCGACATGGCCGCCTACTCCCGGGACGCTTTCTACCCCGAGGAGGAGGTCATGAT